>JALFNZ010000029.1 GCA_022774085.1 Bacteroidales bacterium | reverse complement strand
ACTTTCAGACATGATCTGCCCCAGAATCATCCTCGGCGTTGCACCGATGGCCCTTCGGATTCCGATTTCGGTCGTTCTTTCCTTCACGGTCACCATCATGATATTGGACACCCCGATGGCACCTGCCAGAAGGGTTCCGAGCCCCACAAGCCAAATCAGGATATTGACTCCCCTGAACAAATTGTCAACCATGGCGAACATCTGTGCAGTATTCATCACGAACATCGCAGATTTATCATCCGGACTTACTAAATGTTTCCTGTACAGGGCTTGACGCACATCTTCCTGAATCACAGAAGATTCCGAGCCACTGCGAACTGTCATTGCAAGCAGTCCGACATTATTACCATTGTTATATACCGACATGAACACGTTGATGGGTATGACAATGGTCTCACTGGAGTTTCCGTTGATGCTCATCTGCCCATTGGAAACATCAAGACCGACAACCTGATAATATGTCCCGTCAATCCTGATAAAATTGCCACAAGGGTTGCCACCTTCCGGGAACAGTTCCTCATATATTCTCTTACCTATCACACAAACTTTCCTCCCGGACAATATATCAGCCTCGCTGATATAACGGCCATATTCAATCGAAGGGGCTTCAATCACTCTATAATCAGCACTCAGGCCTTTTATGGTTCCGGAACAACTTCTTCCGTTATATGTTGCATTGCGTCCCCACATCGCATTTACCGGTGCTACGACATCAAGCTCAGGTATTGCCGCCTTCAGATAATCGACATCATCCAGGGTAAAATTCCAGGTTCGGCCTCTGTTGAAACCTTTGTATGGTTTGGTAGTTCTATCCGCTACGACAAGGATGGAATTGGTCGCAAATCCTTCAAAATTGCGGGAAAGCAGCTGCTTCAATCCACTACCTCCTCCGCTCATCATCAGAAGCATGAAAACGCCCCAGAACACTC
The DNA here is from genome assembly GCA_022774085.1 of Bacteroidales bacterium. Classification (GTDB taxonomy): domain Bacteria; phylum Bacteroidota; class Bacteroidia; order Bacteroidales; family UBA932; genus Cryptobacteroides. Next base: position 1,962 of record JALFNZ010000029.1, on the reverse strand, counting down.
CGAACCCGGTCAAAAGCGTCCTGCTCCTGTTTTTGGAGAGTGTCTCAAGAATCTCCTTCAATGAATCCATATCAAAAAGTCTCATCTGCCAACCCCTCCCTAATCGTTTTTCAATGCTTCGATTGGCCTTACTCTCGCAGCCTTCAGAGCAGGCAAAAGGCCTGCGACGGTGCCGGCGACAACAATCAGCAACATTGCCTCCAAAGCAATTATCATATCAACCCCAGGATCCTTGAACATATACATTTTTACGAATCCAAGGTCTGTAGGATTATTTGCTAAAGTAATATCCATTAAATAAATGGCCCCAAGTCCAAGCAGCATTCCAATGAATCCGAAAATGGCAGTGATGACGATGCTTTCTGACACAATCAGTTTGGTAATCTGCCACGGAGAAGCACCCAGGGCCTTCCTGACACCTATCTCCCTTATTCTCTCCTTTACTGTAATGAGCATTATGTTGGAAACTCCGACTATGCCGCTGAGGAGCGTGAAAAAGCCAAGAATCCACATTGCAATATTCATAATCTTCACTGCCTTGTTCATCTGCAGCGAATCTGTAAGGCTGTTGTAAATGTAGAAAGTGCTCTTGTCTGTTGGAGCTGCACGATGACGCCTGTTCATCGCTGTTTTGTAATGCTGCTCAAATTCTTCGTTATCCTGCTCTGTTTCAAGAGAATGAAAAGAGAAACTGATATTGGAGAACCATGTTCCGCCCTGTCTTATGGCTGTCAGGGTAGTAAGCGGTATATATACTTCACTTGTACCTCCGGCAAATTCATCTGCCTTGATGATTCCGACTACAAGGTAAGCCTGATTGGCGATGTTCACATATTTGCCGAGTATCTTTTCATAGTATGGATCATCTCCCAGCAGACTTGATGCAGTCTTGTCAAAAAGAACCATGGTGCGACGTTTCTCCTTCATGTCCAGTTCATTGAGAAAACGACCTGCTATCAGAATCCTGTTATTGATGCTGAACTCAAGTGGTGCAACTCCGTTAATTGTAGCATTCAAGGATTCCTTGCCGTAGGAAATACTGCTGCCGTAGATTATCCTTGCGGTGACATCATCGATCACATCCCGGAAATTATTAGCCGTAAAGTCCACATCACCCACATCCATCCGGACTTGAGACTGGGCCTTCATTCCATCGTATGGAAGACTTCGCCGGCCAGGATGTACAGTCATTATATTGGTCAATGAAACGCCGATGTTGGATGTCAGGGCGTTCATCAGGCCATTGCCTGCTCCAAGTAGGGCAATGATCATAAGCAGGCCCCAGCTCACGGCAAATCCAGTAAGCGCAGTCCTCAACTTATTGCGTCCCAAGGAGTTCCATATTTCATCCAATAGTTCCATCGGCTATTTCATTACAGTGTTCCCACCAAATGGAGAAAGATTGTGGTAACGGTTCTCTTCAATCGAACCGATGATTCCGTCTTTGATATGAATGATTTTGTCTGTCGAATTGGCAACTCCGCTTTCGTGGGTTACAACGATAATTGTGACTCCACTGTCTTTGTTGAGACTGCCCAGAAGTTCCATGACTTCAAGGCTGGTCTTTGAGTCGAGTGCTCCTGTAGGTTCGTCTGCCAGGATGATACGGGGATTGGTAATCAGAGCCCTTGCAATGGCAACTCTCTGTTTCTGACCGCCTGACAGCTCGTTGGGATGATGCTCTGCCCAGGAATCGAGTCCAAGTTTTGAAAGCAGTTCCATAGCCCTTTCATGACGTATCTTACGGGAAACTCCCTGGTAGAAAAGAGGAAGTTCGACATTCTCGACCGCGGTTTTGAAAGGGATGAGATTGAACGACTGGAAAATGAAGCCTATCATGTGGTTGCGATAGTGGGCAGCCTGGGTCTCAGAGAGATTCTTGATAAGTTTGCCATCGAGCCAATATTCACCGCTGTCATAGTTGTCAAGTATGCCAAGAATATTCAGGAGCGTGGATTTACC
>JALFNZ010000019.1 GCA_022774085.1 Bacteroidales bacterium | reverse complement strand
ACCGGATTGGCGATATTCTTTCCGGCAGCCTGAGGATATGAACCGTGGATAGGCTCGAACACCGAAGTATGCTCGCCGACTGAAGCCGAAGCCAGCAGACCCATGGATCCGGAAACACAGCTTGCCTCATCGGTCAGAATATCTCCGAAAGTATTCTCGGTCACTAGAACATCGAAGAACTTCGGACCTGTGATAAGCTTCATCGCGGCATTGTCCACATACATATAATCAGTCTGGACATCAGGATATTGCGGAGCCATCTCCTGGGCCACCTGCCTCCACAGACGTGACGACTCCAGCACATTTGCCTTGTCCACGACAGTCAGATGCTTCCTCCTCAGACGAGCATACTCAAAGGAAAGCTTCAGGATGCGCTCAACCTCATAACGATGGTAAATATTTGTGTCATAAGCGGTATCACCATTGTCAAGACGGCCTTTCTCGCCGAAATACATGCCTCCTGTGAGTTCTCTGACACAAAGGAAGTCTGCTCCATCAACAAGCTCTTTCTTCAGCGGACTCTTGTGCACGAGCGAGCTGAAAGTCTCCACAGGACGCAGGTTCGCATACAGGCCAAGCTGCTTGCGCATGGCCAGAAGTCCCTGCTCCGGACGCACCTTCGCTGTCGGGTCATTGTCATATTTCGGATTACCCACCGCACCGAACAGTACAGCCTGGCTTTCCATGCAGGTCTTGAAAGTTTCCTCAGGGAAAGGATTGCCGCAGTGGTCGATTGCACATGCTCCGACATATCCGAAGGCATATTCAGCCTCATGACCGAATTTGCGGCACACCGCATCCACGACCTTCACAGCCTGTTCAACAACCTCCGGTCCGATTCCGTCGCCCGGAAGCTTAGCAATTTTGAGTTTCATATCTGTTGTTTTCAAAAGCCTCAATCCTGTCCTTCTGCTCAAGCAGGTAGTCTATGTCGTCAAGCGCATTCATGAGGCAATATTTCTTATAGGAATTGATTTCGAAACTCTCCTGACGGCCAGTTGCTAGGTTGGTAATGGTCTGGGCAGGCACATCCACCCTCACCTTGGCCTGAGAGTCTGCAGCGATGGAGTCGAAGAGTTCTGAAAGGAAGTCTTCGGAAACAACCACCGGAAGCACAAAGTTATTCAGTTCGTTATTCTTGTGAATATCAGCAAAAAAGCTGGATACAACCACCCGGAATCCATAGCCGGCTATTGCCCATGCAGCATGCTCCCTGCTGGAGCCGCAGCCGAAATTCTTGCCGGCAACCAGGATCTGGTGCACGCCCTCGCGAGGGGCTGCAGAGAAATCAGGTTGATTGAAAACAAAGTCATCCTTAAGCCTGTCCTGGGAGTCGTAACGCCAGTCCCTGAAAAGATTCTCACCGAAGAAACTCTCGTCACGGGTTGTAGCCTTGAGGAAACGCGCAGGTATAATCTGGTCTGTATCAATATTTTCCAAAGGAAGAGGCACGCATGTGCTCTCTATTATATCGAATTTCTGTTTCATACTGTCGGAATTTTAAGCATTGACTCAAATTTCGCAAAATGCGAAACTCAGTCCATAAGAGTCCTTGGATCGGTTATGACGCCAGTGACAGCGGCAGCCGCAGCCGTAAGCGGGCTTGCAAGGAGCGTCCTTGCCCCCGGGCCCTGGCGGCCTTCAAAATTGCGGTTGCTGGTCGAAACACTGTATTTCCCGGCAGGTATCTTGTCATCATTCATGGCAAGGCAGGCCGAGCATCCCGGCTGACGGATTTCAAAGCCGGCAGCCTCGAGAATCTTGTCAAGTCCCTCTTCCCTTATCTGTCTTGAAACCTCCCATGAGCCTGGAACTAGCCATGCGGTCACTCCCTCAGCCTTATGACGTCCGGCAGCAATCGATGTGAAAGCCCTGAAATCCTCGATACGGCCGTTGGTGCAGGCTCCGAGGAAAACATAGTCAATCTTTCTGCCAAGCAAGCTGCTGCCGGCCTCGAAACCCATGTAATCCAAGGACTTGGCAAAAGAAGCCGCAGCCTCGCCGCTGAAAGAATCAGCCGAAGGAATGCTCTCATCAATTGCGATTCCCATCCCCGGATTGGTACCATAGGTAATCATCGGACAGATGTCCGCAGCATCAAAGACGATTTCCTTGTCAAAGACTGCATCGTCACCGCTGCGAAGAGTCTTCCAGTATTCAACTGCCCTGTCCCAGTCCTCACCTTTCGGAGCATATTCCCTGCCCTTGAGGTAGTCGAAGGTAGTCTGGTCCGGAGCTATAAAACCTCCTCTGGCACCCATTTCAATAGAAAGGTTGCACAAGGTCAGACGTCCCTCCATCGACAGGCTGCGAACCGCACTTCCGGCATATTCCACGAAATAACCGGTAGCTCCCGAAGTGGTGATGTTCTTCATTATATATAGGGCCACGTCCTTTGCAGTCACCCCTTTTCCAAGCTGGCCTTCCACCCTGATTCTCATGGACTTAGGTTTCTGCTGAAGGATACACTGCGACGCCATGACCATCTCCACTTCGCTGGTTCCGATGCCGAATGCCACCGCACCCATGGCCCCATGGGTGGAGGTATGGGAATCCCCGCATACGATGGTCATTCCCGGGAGGGACAGTCCCCTCTCCGGACCTACGACATGGATAATGCCGTTGCGAGGGTCCATCATCCCGAAATGCTTCAGCCCGAACTCCTCGGCATTCGCCTTCAGAGTCTCTACCTGACGGCGGGAAACCGGGTCTTCGATTTCCTTGTCCTGGTCGTGGGTTGGGGTGTTGTGGTCCGGCATGCAGAAAATCCGTTCCGGACGCAAAGGGCTGATGCCCCTGCCGCGAAGGCCGTCAAATGCCTGAGGGCTGGTAACTTCGTGGCAATAGAGTCTGTCGATATAGAGCTGGACAGGTCCGTCGTCGATTGTGTTCACGACATGCGAGTCCCAGATTTTGTCAAATAATGTGTTCATTGTCTTTTGTTAAGTTCGTTTCAGCCAATGTCATCGTCGGTTCGGGATTGTCAGAGGCTGTGGGATTTGTTCACACAGTCCACATAAGCCTCGATGGAAGCCGTTACAATGTCGGTACTCGAGCCGAAGCCGTAAAGGATGTGACCCTCATGTTCAGCCTGCATGTGCACCTTGCAGCAGTCATCAGACCCTCCTGTAATACCCTGGATGGTGAACTCCTTGATGGTGATTTTCCTGCGGATAACCTGACGGAGGGCATTGATAGCAGCATCCACCGGACCGTTTCCTGTTGCGGCGGCTTCGAATTTCTCACCTGAAATGTCGATTCCGACCGAAGCCACAGGCTTCATGCCTATGCCGCTGGTAGCCTGGAGCCAGTCCACCTTGACAACCTGCTCGTGTGAGCGGTCGGCTCCTGCAAGCATGAGAACGTCGTCGTCACAAATCTCCTTCTTTTTGTCGGCAAGACGCAGGAAATCCTGATATATCTTGTCAAGTTTCTCAGGAGTGAGCTTCACGCCAAGGCTTTCGAGACGGTATTTCAGGGCAGCCCTTCCGCTTCTGGCCGTAAGCACGATTGAATTGGTGTCGAGTCCGATGTCCTTAGGGTCGATGATTTCATAAGTCGAGACATTCTTGAGAACGCCGTCCTGATGGATTCCCGAAGAGTGAGCAAAGGCATTTCGTCCCACAATTGCCTTGTTCGGCTGCACCGGCATATTCATCAGGTTGGAAACCATACGGCTCAGAGGATAAATCTTCGTCGTATTGATATTTGTCTGAAGGTCAATGTCATTATGCGACTTTATGATCATCGCGATCTCTTCGAGGGAGGTGTTTCCCGCCCGTTCGCCGACTCCGTTGATGGTAACTTCGCACTGGCGTGCTCCGTTGATGAGTCCGGACATCGTGTTGGCCGTCGCCATTCCCAGGTCGTTGTGACAGTGGGTCGAGATGATGGCCTTGTCGATATTGCTGACGTTGTCGCAGAGATATTTGATCTTGGCTCCATATTCCGACGGAAGGCAGTAGCCGGTGGTATCGGGAATGTTGATGACCGTTGCACCAGCTGCAATCACAGCCTCCACGACTCTTGCAAGGTACTCATTGTCAGTCCTTCCGGCATCTTCAGCATAGAATTCGACCTCATCCACGAAGTTGCGGGCATATTTCACTGCCTTCACGGCACGCTCGATGATTTCCTCACGAGTCGAATTGAACTTGTAGCGGATGTGCGAATCCGAAGTTCCGATTCCGGTGTGGATTCTCTTGTGCTTTGCAAATTTAAGAGCCTCGACGGCGACATCGATGTCCTTCTCCACAGCCCTTGTCAGGGCGCAGATTGTAGGCCAGGTCACAGCCTTGGAAATCTCAATCACAGAATTGAAATCACCCGGGCTTGAAACCGGAAAGCCAGCCTCGATTACATCCACTCCAAGAGATTCAAGTGCCTTTGCCACCTGAATTTTTTCAACTGTATTCAGCTGACAACCAGGCACTTGTTCACCATCCCTAAGGGTTGTATCAAAAATATAGACTCTATTTTTGTCCATAAGGGAAATTATTTGTTATTCTCAGGGCGGAGCTGACGTACAGTCTCGGCTGTTCTCCACATCTCGCTGTCATGGAGTACCTTGAGTTCCTTCTCAAGACCCTCGCGGTAGTCAGGTTTAGAGTTGGAATCGATTGAAATCTGAGCCTCCTTGCCGCTCTTTACGCTCTCATAGAGGTCCTTAACAACCGGTTTGATTGCATCGTGGAAACGTGGATACCAGTCGAGTGCACCTCTCTGAGCAGTTGTAGAGCAGTTTGCATACATCCAGTCCATACCTTTGTTTGCAAAAAGCGGCATGAGGGACTGAGTGAGCTCCTCAACGGTCTCGTTGAATGCCTCAGAAGGAGTGTGTCCGTTCTCGCGGAGAACTTCGTACTGTGCCTGGAGAAGTCCCTGGATTGCACCCATGAGGGATCCGCGCTCGCCTGTAAGGTCTGAAACAGCCTCACGCTGGAAGGTTGTCTCGAAGAGGTAACCTGATCCGATACCGATGCCAAGAGCAAGTGTGCGCTCCTGAGCCTTTCCTGTAACATCCTGATATACAGCGAATGAAGCGTTGATTCCCCTGCCCTCGAGGAAGAGAGAGCGGACAGTTGTACCTGAACCCTTAGGGGCAACCATGATTACGTCAACGTCTGCAGGAGGAACGCATCCTGTGCGGTCGCTCCAGGTAATTGCAAAGCCGTGTGAGAAATAAAGAGCCTTGCCAGGGGTAAGATATGGTTTGATCTTAGGCCATACAGACATCACAGCCGCGTCAGAAAGCAGGCACATGATGATGGTACCTTTTTCACAAGCCTCCTCGATTCCGAAAAGAGTCTCACCAGGAACCCATCCGTCAGCAACTGCCTTGTCATAGGTCTTTCCAGGACGCTGTCCGACGATTACATTGAATCCGTTATCACGAAGGTTAAGTCCCTGACCAGGGCCCTGAACGCCGTAACCAATCACTGCAATTGTTTCATTCTTAAGAACTTCCTGTGCTTTTGCGAGTGTAAACTCTTCGCGGGTGACGACTGTCTCCTCAACACCGCCGAAATTG
>JALFNZ010000179.1 GCA_022774085.1 Bacteroidales bacterium | reverse complement strand
CTTGCATGGCAGGCAGACGGCCTCTACCGCAGCGAAGAAGAGATTGACAACTCTGCATGGTACGGAACCCGTCCTTGTGTGGGCGACATCAGATATGTGGACCTTAACGGAGACGGCAAGATTGACAATCAGGACAAGTCCCTCATCGGACGTCCGAACATGCCTGAACTTACATTCGGACTCAACCTCGACTTCGCATGGAACGGAATCGACTTCAATGCCCAGTTCACAGGCGGAGCCCTCTTCGATGTTTCCATGACGGGAACATATTATAACGACATGGATGACAACACTATATGGACCCAGACCTTCAAGGAGAACGCCAATTCTCCTTTGTATCTGGTGGAGAATGCCTATAGCATATATAATCCTGACGGCACCTTCCCTCGCCTTTCTCTCGGAGGCACGGGCCACGGCGGCGATAACGGTCTTGCCAGCACATTCTGGATCCGCGACGGCAAATACATCCGTCTCAAATCTGCACAGCTGGGCTATACCTTCCCACGCAAATGGATGTCAAAGGCAAGAGTCGAGACTCTCAGAATCTTCGTCGAGGGACAGAATATCTTCACAATCGACGGTCTTCCTGAGGGCATCGACCCGGAGTCACCTGGAGTTAACAACGGTTATTATCCGCAGCAGCGTATGCTCATGGGAGGTCTTACAATCACATTCTAAAAGGAGGACAGCATTATGAAACATATTTCCAAATTCATCATGGCGGCGGCCCTTTTATGCGGAGTATCATGTACATCCTATCTGGACATGACACCGACCGACCGCGTTTCCGACAAGGTCCTCTGGAAAACCACAGAGACTGCTGAGTACGGAGTCAATTACATTTACAGTTATGTGCTCGATATCTATGGCTGGCAATCGACATACGGTTTCATGACCGAGGCCCTGACCGACCAGCTCAAGTACGGCTCATACAATTATGTCTATACAGGTCTCATTCCAAGTGAGTTCGCTTACGGTGACGATGTCACCATGACGGCAGGCTATGTGGATGCCTATATGGGTGTGTGGAGCAGCCTTTACACAGCAATCCGCAAGACCAATCAGGCAATTCGCTATCTTGGAGAATACGGACAGATGTCAGATGAAGACAAGGCCCGTCTGAATGCCGAACTGCGTTTCATGAGGGGCTATATGTATTTCGAGCTCGCAAAACGTTACAAGGAAGTCATAATCTATAATGAAAACCTTGAGGCTATCGTAAAGGACAAGAAGCTCTCGACTGAGGAGGAGTGCTGGGACTTCGTCTATGCTGACCTGAAAGCTGCTGCAGACGTGCTTCCGGCCAAGGCTCAGGCCAATGGCCGTATCAACTGCGGCATGGCGTGGGCTCTGATGAGCCGTGCGATGCTTTATGCCGGACGTCATGACAAGGTCATAGAGGCTGCCGACAAGGTTGAGGAACTTGGCTACTCGCTTGAGGCTCAATATGCTGATGCTTATTCCAAGTCAATTTCTGACGGTAACAACGAAGCCATCCTTCAGTATGTATTCAGTCGTGCTGATAACGTTACCCACAGCTTCGACTACTATTACACACCGGGCGGGGATTATTATGCCCTCGGAGAGGCTGGTGGCGGATATGCAACCCCTACTCAGGAAATGGTCGAGTCTTACGAACTTGCAACAGGCGGGTTCCCGGACTGGTCTGCATGGCATGGAACTACGACCCAGACTCCACCGTATGCAGAACTGGAGCCTCGTTTCCACGCATCCATCCTCTATAATGGAGCCTCATGGAAGGGACGCACGATAGAGCCTTTCGTTGGAGGAACTGACGGTTTCTGCCAGTGGAATCTCGAGCAGGAGCCGAAAGGACGCACTACCACTGGATATTACCTCCGCAAAGGTGTGGACGAGTCTCACAATGTCATCACTGAGCCGGGCAGCGTTCAGCCTCTTACGATCATTCGTTATGCAGAGGTGCTTCTGAACAAGGCCGAGGCATGCTACCGCACAGGCAATGAGGCAGATGCCAATGCAGTTGTCAGGCAGATCAGACAGAGAGTTGGTCTTAATTACTCAAACAAATCCGGATCGGAACTCTGGGCAGCCATCCGTCAGGAAAGAAAGGTCGAGTTTGCTTACGAGGGCCTTCAGTATTGGGACCTGCGCCGCTGGGGCACTGCTTCCAAGGCATATCCTGAAGGACTTTGCGGTTACAAGCAGCATGGTCTGAAGATTACGAAAGATGCTTCGACCGGTGAGTTTACATATGAATATGTAAGTGTCGATGACAAGAACAGGAACTATCCTCAGAGACTTGACCGTTTCCCTCTGCCGGAGTCTGAACTTAGCAGCAACGGTGCAATCAGCCAGTTCCCTGAATGGAAATAAATTATGAGAATCATGAAGAAACATATATTAGCTATACTTGTTGCGGCACTCTCGCTTGCAAGCTCGTGCCACAAACCGGAATATGTACTTCCGACGGCTGACCGTCAGGGGTTTACATCCATCTCTGCCTATTTCACTTCAGGTCAGTATGATGGATCTGTCCTTGCAAGGCTTGAAGTGACTCAGGAAATGCTTGAAAGCGGCATCCTGTGCATCCCGGTGCCTTATTATTACCCTGAAGAGTCTGACGACAGCAGCACGCCGATGATGGCTATGTCCAAGGTCAGAATCAGGGCTGAGCTCGACAATAATTGCAGCATCGACCCTCCTCTGTCCATTCTGGATCTGAATGAAATGACAAAAATCAGATATACAGATTCGAAAGGAAATGTCTATAATCTGGAGCTTTACGGTAAGATGAAGAAGTCCGACAAGGCTTCCATCATGGGCATGTCCATCACCGGACCTAACTGCGGCACCTTCGACGCATTCGTGGACAATGAAAACAGAATGCTTTATCTCTATACTACGGACGACCTTTCTGACTGTACAATCTCAGTGGATGTTTCTGCTCATGCAAGCGTGAAGACTGATGGTACAGTTGCACGTAATTACAATGAAAGTCAGGATGTCGTTATTGTTGCCCATTCAGGTAAGGAATACACCTACAAGACGAAAAAGGCTGTTCCTGAAAAGGTGGCCCACGGATTTACCAAGACATCAGTCCGCCAGCTCTTCAATTTCGAGCCTGCAAGTCGTCTCGGAACTCCGGCTTATACAGCTGCAACCAATCCTTCGATTGCTTCAATCGGTGGTTACCTTGTAGTATGCATGGGTGACGGCTCGACTCCGATTTATCTTGACGGCCAGACAGGTGCAAAGAAGGGAGAAATCGTACTCGGCAGTGCCCAGCCTGGTGCCATTGCAAGTGATGAGGCTGGCAATATGTTGATCTGCAATCATATCGCGGATGACCCATATGCAGGTACACTCAGCATCTACAAGACTTCTTCCGTCTCTGAGGCTCCGGTGTTGTTCTATGAGTATGATGCTCAGACCATTCTTCCTCGAGGTGGAAAGATGGAAGTGAGTGGTAATTTGAATTCAGACGCTATGATTACCATCCTCTTTGAAGGAATTGCAGGAATAACCACCTCTTCTTCATTCATTTCCATCCAGGTCAAGGACGGTGCCGTTGCAAGCGTTCAGGAATATGACCTTGCTGGACTTGGCTTGAGCTGGGGCCACGCTCCGGTGAATGCAGGAGTGGTCACCCCTGCTTCCGGAAACGGAGATATGGGATGGTATTTTGGAGCATATTCCGGTATGAGTGGCGGTCCTGAATTGGACTGGATCAAGCAGGATCTCAGCCTTGGTTCCAATATGCCGACTTCCAATGGCTCCGGTTGGGCATGGAATGCCAACCAGATAGACTGCAAGTCCTACAACAATGCCCAATATCTTGCATTCCTGGTACTGAGTCATTTCCCGGCCTGGGGCGTCGCTCCTACACTGTATGTTTACGATGTGACAGACACTTCCGGTTTGAAGGGCGAGTTTGATTCCTGCGATGCCCTTGTCATGCAGACGGAGATTGAATGGTTCCAGCAGACCAATGCAGAAGAAACCAATTCTTGCGGTGACGTCGTGATAGTGCCTTCAGCTGATGGCTACAAGGTATTCATATATTACTTTGACCAATATGCCGGAGTAATCGGAGGCTTTGTTGCAGATTGCATTAAAAGAGATTAGGTTAATATGCGCAGAATATTTATAATGATGGCTTTCCTTGCTGCCGGGACATTCCTGGCAGCAGGGTGTGAGTCACAAAGTGCCACTCTTCCTGACTGGCCGTGGGAAGAACCGGAACCGGCCCCGGAGCCTAAACCTGAGGGTGAATGGACCGATGTCACTGCAGATTATTCCGGGATGCCATCATACATCCGTGTGATGAAATCACCTTCGGTACTTCAGGGAAAGCCGGCTGTAGCATATGCTGCGATAGCTGACATGTCGAAGGCAAGCCTTGACCTCTGGTGCATAAACGATCCTAAGCTAGAAGGCTGTGATGAGCGTTTCAAAACTCCTTCAAAAGTATATGAAGAGACCTCTGCTGCTATCATCACCAATGGCGGATATTTCTATGCCGACTGGTCAGCTCCGAAATTCTACAGTATGAGTCTTGCTGTACGTCAGGGACAGATTCTGTCGCAGAACGTCAACTATGCTTCTGAAGACTGGAAGACTATCTACTATCCGACACGTGCTGCTCTTCTACTAGGAAAAGACGGCAAAGCATATTCCTGTTGGACATATTTCAGCAATGCCGACGGCAAGACCTATGTCTATCCTCAGCCAGCAGAAAACAGCTGGAAATCAAAGCCTTTGCAGACTCCTTCGGCGACTTTCCCGGAGGGTGCCTCAGAGCTTGATGCCCAGTGGGGAATCGGTGGCGGTCCCGTTCTTCTGAAAGATGGGAAAGTCGTGAACAGCTACGAAGCTGAACTCTTCCTTTCAGATGTGGGGTGTACGGCGAACAATCCGCGCACTGCAGCGGGCGTGACTGCTGACGGTCATCTTGTGCTTTTTGTTTGCGAGGGCCGCAACATGACTGAAGGCGTGGCCGGATTCACAACGGCTGAAGTGGCTGCTGTTATGAAGGACCTTGGCTGCGTCGATGCCATCAATCTTGACGGTGGAGGCTCAAGCTGCATGCTCGTATGCGGAAAGGAGACAATCAAGCCGTCTGACGGCGAACAAAGGGCAGTTGCAAGTACTTTGATAATTAAATAAATGATAATGAAGCACTTCGAAAAAATAACCCCTCTGATGGTGGCGGCCATCATTCTTACAGGCAGCATCTTCATGACTTCCTGCGACAAAGGGGCTTATGAGTATCCATGGAATCCCGAGTGGGACAAATACGATGAGCCCGAACCTGAACCGGAACCTGAACCGGAACCTGAGCCTGAACCGGATCCACAGCCAGGACAGAAGGGCAAAAACCGTTATGTCTGGATCAGCTGCGAGGGAAACTGGGAAGAATATGCCAACGATCAGGCTATGATAATCAGTGAGATAGCCAAAATGAAAGAGTGCGGATTCACTGACCTTGTCGTGGATGTACGCCCTACCAACGGAGGAGTCCTTTTCAAATCTTCCCATGCTCAGCCTCAGACCAGGATGGATTGCTGGACTAAGAACGGTTACGAATTTATAAACAGGACAGCAGATTTTGACTATTTGCAAACATTTGTGGATGAAGGACATAAACAGGGCCTGAGAATCCACGCTGTGATGAACACCTTCGTCGGCGGGTGCCTTTGCCCATATGGCCTTGGCAGTGATGGCATGCTGTTTACCGACCCCTCAAAGAAGGAATGGGCATCGGTGGTGAATACTGTAGAGGGTCTGAAGAATACAATGGATTTGCTCGACGACAGTGTAGATTACGGAGCAAAGTTCCTCTCTCCTATCAATCCTGACGCTCAGGCATTTGTGCTCGGCATAATTGAAGACCTTGCAAAATATGACATTGACGGAATCATACTTGACCGCTGCCGTTTTGACGATTACAGCCTTCAGAGTGATTTCTCCGATTTGATGAAGGCCGGCTTTGAAGAGTATGTCGGACAGACTATATCTGACTGGCCGGGAGCAGTGATGTCAGCCGGACAGGAAGAACTTAAAAAGCCTGTGAGCGACATGACAAAGAAATGGCTTGAATTCAGGGCGAAGGTCATTCATGACTTTGTGATGAAAGCTTCTGACAAGGTTCATTCCATCAATCCTAAGATTAAATTCGGATGCTATGTTGGAGGTTGGTATTCAAGCTACTACTATTCAGGCGTCAATTGGGCAAGTCCGAAATACGACCCGAAGGCGGACGGTTATTACTGGGCCGGAAGCAATTACAAGGATTTCGGATACGCCGACCACTGCGACTATATGTTCATCGGTGCTTACGCCTCATCTTCAAGTATTTATGGAAGTGGTGAGTGGACGATGCAGGGCTTCTGCAAGCAGGCGGCCGAACTTTTTATGGATGATGTCCCTTTTGCCGGAGGTCCTGACATCGGAAACGGAAGCGGATTCGAGAACGGCGGGAAAGGCTCGCTCATGCCTGACATCGTCGATGCCTGCATCAATTCCAGCACTGACGGAATGTTTTTCTTCGACCTTTGCCATATCCGCATGTATGACTACTGGAAAGATATCAAAAAGGCTTTTGACAAATATTTGGAAACAATATAATTATGAAAACCCAAGACTTCAAATCATTGGCAGGTCAGTACAAAAGTGAACTGCTTGACAATGTGCTCCCATTCTGGTTGGAAAAATCCCAGGACAAGGAATTCGGAGGTTATTTCTCCTGTCTGAACAGAGATGGAAGTGTCTATGACACAGACAAATTCATCTGGCTTCAGGGAAGGGAAGTCTGGATGTTCGCCATGCT
>JALFNZ010000195.1 GCA_022774085.1 Bacteroidales bacterium | reverse complement strand
ACTGAGCAGCAGCCTCGGCATTCTTTTTCTGCCAAAGATAAGCCTTACCAAGAACTGCCTGTGCGAACTGCTTGGTAATTCTCCAGGACTTTTCATTTACGGAAGATTTCTCAGTCAGTGCCCCTGAAGCAATCGCCTCTTTAAGGTCTTTTTCAACAAGGCCCCAGAGTTCCTCTGTTGTACCGTTTGGCTTTGCATATTCAGAAGGATCGAGTTCATGGTCAACGAGAGGCGGGTTGCCCCACATTGAAATCAGTTCAAAATATGACCATGCCCTGAATACTTTTGCCTCAGCAATAGCACGGTTCTTAACTTCAGAATCAGGAGCAACATGTCCGAGCACAACATTGGCCTTATAGATAATCTGATAGTAGCTTGTGAACATACCCTCAAGCATACCCTGTTCAGTACCGAAGGTAAACTCGTTGAGCTGCTCAAGTTCAGCGTTGTCGTTACGTCCGCCACCGCCTGCCCAGAAATCGTCGGTAAGCATGTTCTTACCAAGATTGAAGTTATAGCTAAGGCCTCTCATCTGGAGGTAGCATGCAATAATTGCATTCTCTGCATCCTCATCAGTCTGATAGAAAGTCTCGTAGTTGAGGACTCCGTGCTGAGGGATATTAAGTTTATTGCTGCAGGAAGACAGTGCAAGAACCGATGCAGCAGCAACCATTATAATATTTCTTAATTTCATTTCAGTCTCAATTTATGATTAGAATGTAATGTTAAGACCTGCAACGATCTTCTTTGAGTTAGGGTAACTTCCCTTATCAACTCCGAGTGAGCTTCCTACACCTGTAACCTCAGGGTCGAGACCAGGATATTTGGTGAATACGAAGAAATCATCGAGAGATGCATAGATACGAAGGTTCTGAACCTTGATCTTGCTCATCCATTTCTTAGGGAAGGTGTAACCGAGCTGGATCTGTTTGATCTTGAAGTATGAACCGTCAAGAACACTTGCAGATGAAATGAAGAATTTATCCATATCGTTGGCACCAGCCTTAGGCATCGTTCCGCCTACATTGTCTGCTTTCCATCTGTTTTCAGTGAAGTAAGTCAGCTTGTTGAGGGTATAGTCTGCACGGTTGAGGCAGCAGTAGATATCGTTTCCGATTGAACCTGTTCCGAAGAGAATGAGGTCAAGGCCCTTCCATGCGGCTGTGAGAGTGATACCATATGTAGCGTCAGCAATACCTTTTCCGATCATGGTCTTGTCGCTGTCGGTGATGCTACCGTCGCCATTGATATCATTGAATGTAGGGTTACCGGTTTCCGGGTCTATACCTGCATATTCATATCCATAGAAGTACCATGCCGGCTTACCTACCTCGAAACGAGTGATGGCTCCATAGGTATGGAAGGATGCACCGTCGATTGCAGAAAGTGTAGGGTGGATATAAGTAACCTTGTTTTTCAGTGTAGAGATATTTCCGCGGATGCCATAGCTGAAATCACCGATCATATCCTGCCATCCGAGTTCGAACTCAAGGCCTGAGTTGATGATGTTACCGGCGTTGACTGGAGAAGCAGTGTTTCCAACCACTGTTGAAGGCTTGATACCGGAAACGATGAGGTCCTTGGTCTCTTTCATGAACCAGTCAGCAGAGAATGTGAGTCTGTTATTGAAGAAACGGGTGTCGATACCGACGTTGGTCTGCTCTGCAGTTTCCCATTTAAGCTGTTTGTTACCGGTTGCTGAAGGAGCATATCCGACCTCATACTGAGGAGCATCCGAAGTTGTCGGATAAGAACCAGTAGATCCGATGACAGTTGCATATCTGTAACCGCCGAGACCTGCGATGGAACCGTTCTGTCCCCATGAAGCGCGGAGTTTCAAGTGGTTGAGCCAAGTGCGTGCATT
>JALFNZ010000176.1 GCA_022774085.1 Bacteroidales bacterium | reverse complement strand
CACCATCGAAGAGATCGAGAGCAAACTGGACAATCTTGAATTCCTGGGCATAAACAACATCGTTGCACTCAGGGGCGACAGCATCTCCGGCGAAAAGCGTTTTACCCCCACACCCGGAGGCTACCGCTATGCCAGCGAACTTGTCGAAGGCATCAGGAAATACCAGGGAAGCCAGTTCTACCGCAGGTCCCACAAGATCGAAACATCTGAAAACAATCCGCGCTATTTCTGCATAGGTGTCGGGGCATATCCGGAAAAGCATTTCGAGGCTGCCAACATTCAGACCGACATTCTCAACCTGAAGAAGAAGGTTGATGCTGGGGCTGACTACATCATCACCCAGATGTTTTTCGATAATAAAGTCTATTATGATTTTGTGGAGAAATGTCGTGAAGCAGGAATTGAAGTGCCCATCATACCTGGTCTGAAACCTCTTTCAACAGCGCGTCAGGTCAGCCTTCTGCCAGAATCATTTTCGCTGAACATACCGTTTGAACTGACTGAAGCAATCAGAAATGCGAAAGACGACAAAAAGGCCATTTACGAGATTGGTACGCAGTGGTGCATCCAGCAGTGCAAGGACCTACTCTCACATGGAGTCCCGGCAGTGCATTTCTACACAATGGGTAAAACCGACAACATTGTCAGCATCCTTAAGGAATGCTTCTGACAGTAGTAAATTAATAGATATTTGCTCAATGGTGCGAAGAAATGATAACCAAAAGCTGCTTTTGGTTATCATTTCTTCGCTTTATAAGGTAAAATACGACAAAAATGACAAATTAGCATACAATTTGGTTGAAACTCGCCGGCTTTTTATTAAATTTGCGAGATATCCTCAAGAAGGGTGCAGTTCACGGATCAGCACACCATTTTTTGAAGTACGGAATAAGAAAATATCATATAAACACTCATAGACATGCAGAACAAATTGCAAGAAATGACTGACAAGCTTTACAATGAAGGATTGTCAAAAGGAAAACAGGAAGGCGAGGAAATCCTCGCACGCTCACGCAAGGAGGCTGATGAAATTATTGCACAGGCCAGAAAGCAGGCTGAGGAGATAATCTCTCAGGCACAGCGTCAGGCGGAAGACCTCAAGACCAAAGTCAATTCCGACCTTAAAATGGCAGCTCAGCAGAGCATTGCGGCCACCAGGCAGGACATTGAAAACATCGTAGTGGCGAAGATGTCCGACTGCGAAGTAGCCAAAGCTATGACATCAGCTGATTTCGTAAAGAAAATTATTGTATCCGCGGCGGAAGGTTTCTCAAAGGATGGAGCTGCAGATTTGGAGGTCGTACTTCCTGAGACTCTTCGCAGTGAACTTGAGCCTTTCGTAAAGAACGAACTCGGGAAAGTTCTAAAAGGTGGCGTAAGCGCCCAGTTTTCAAAGAAAGTGGCAGGCGGATTCACCATCGGACCTAAAGGTGAAGGCTGGTTCGTAAGCTTCACGGACGAAACATTCAAGACTCTTATCGGAGAATATCTCCGCCCTGCAACAAAGAAAATCCTCTTCGGATAAGCCCTTATGAACAATTACGAATATATTATCGCCAGTCTGCCGGCTATAAGCACTGACTGGAAATTTGCGGACAAGACTCCGGAAGACTACCTGGCAGAGATTAAGAGCCAGTGCAGCAAAGCTGACTGCGAAGTGATCGATTTCCTTCGTGAAGGTCTTGCGGACGAGAACCTCGACCGTGATTTCTACCTCAGAGCGTTTGCCCATAAAAACAGATTCATCCGCGATTATTTCCTTTTCGACATGAACGTCAGAAATGCCAAGGTTAGATATCTCAACACCGCACTCTCAAGGGAGAAGGGCAAGGATGTGATGGACCTGCCGGAAGGAGAATTCGAACAGGCTCAGGCTCTTGAGACAATATTTGCAGGTAATGACATCCTTGCAAGGGAAAGGGCTCTGGACGATCTGGTTTGGGACAAAATCAGCGAACTGACCATATTCAACTATTTTGACATCAATGCAATACTCGGTTTTATCGCAAAGCTGCACATTGTTGCAAGATGGTATAAGCTGGATGAACGCACAGGAAGAGAAAGGTTCAGGAAGCTTGTGGATGAAGTCAGAGGCACATTCAAAGGGGTCAACTACAGCCCTGAAGCATAGCTGAAGCAAATAACAGATACAAAATAATAACAATAAAAATATGAAAACAACAGGAAAGGTTACCGGCATCGTATCCAACCTTGTGACCGTCCAGGTGGATGGCCCTGTCTCACAGAATGAACTTTGTTTCATTACTGTCGGAGACACCCGTCTAATGGCCGAGGTCATCAAGGTTAACGGACAGAATGCCGCAGTACAGGTTTTTGAGAGCACCCGTGGCTTGAAAAACGGCGACAGTGTCGAATTCGAGGACAGGATGCTTGAAGCCACACTCGGTCCGGGTCTTCTTTCAAGCTGCTACGACGGTCTCCAGAACGACCTGACCACAATGACCGGAGTATTCCTCAAAAGAGGCGAATACACCGACCCTCTCAACCATGAGAAACTATGGGATTTCACTCCAGTCGCAAAGCCGGGTGACAAAGTGGTTGCCGCTGACTGGCTCGGTGAAGTGAAGGAAGGATGGCTGCCTCACAAAATCATGGTGCCGTTCAGTTTCAAAGGCGAATACACTGTGAAATCAATTGCAGCTGCAGGACAATACAATATTGACAAGACAATTGCAGTCCTCACTGATGAATCCGGGGAAGACGTTGAAGTTACCATGACCCAGAAATGGCCGGTGAAAGTAGCCATCAAGGGATATAAGGAAAAACCAAGGCCTAACAGGATAATGGAGACCGGTGTACGAGTAATCGACACACTTGATCCTATCGCAGAGGGAGGTACGGGCTTCATCCCTGGTCCTTTCGGATGCGGCAAGACCGTGCTCCAGCATGCTATCGCAAAGCAGGGAGATGCAGACGTAATCGTGATGGCAGCCTGCGGAGAGCGTGCCAACGAGGTAGTGGAAATCTTCACTGAATTCCCTGAGCTGATCGACCCGCACACAGGACGCCACCTGATGGAGCGTACAACCATCATCTGCAACACTTCAAACATGCCTGTGGCTGCCCGTGAGGCATCTGTATATACGGCAATGACAATATGCGAGTATTATCGCGCGATGGGACTGAAAGTCCTCCTCCTCGCAGACTCGACTTCACGTTGGGCTCAGGCTCTGAGGGAGATGTCCAACCGTATGGAGGAACTCCCGGGAGCAGATGCATTCCCTGTTGACCTTTCAGCGATCATTTCCAACTTCTACGCTCGCGCCGGAATGGTAGTGCTCAATAACGGACAGACCGGTTCCGTTACATTCATCGGAACGGTTTCCCCTGCCGGAGGTAACCTCAAGGAACCGGTGACAGAGTCCACGAAGAAAGCTGCAAGATGCTTCTACGCACTTGAGCAGAACCGTGCCGACAAGAAGAGATACCCTGCTGTCAACCCGATTGACTCATATTCAAAATATCTGGAATATCCTGAAATCCAGGAGCATCTGGCACAGAGAATCCGTCCGGGCTGGGTTGAGATGGTTGAAAAGACCAAATTCATCATCCGCAAAGGAAAGGATGCCAACGACCAGATCAACATCCTCGGTGATGACGGCGTTCCTATGAGCTACCACGAGCTGTTCTGGAAATCAGAGCTCGTTGACTTTGTCATCCTCCAGCAGGATGCATTCGACCAGACCGATGCCCTCACACCTCTTGACAGGCAGAAATACATGCTTGAGCTCGTTCTGAGCATCTGCGACAGGGATTTCAAATTCGACGATTACGAGCAGTGCCGCGTCTTCTTCAAAGAGGTCATCAATATTCTCAGACAGATGAACTACTCTGAATTCAAGAGCGAGAAATTCAATAATTATCAGGAGCAACTTTCAAAAATCCTCGACAATGGCAACTAAGGCATTTCAGAAAAGATATACAAAACTTGAGGCCATCACCAAGGCCACAGTATCCCTGAAAGCCCAGGGAATCTCGAATGACGAGCTCGCCGTTGTGGACGGCAGACTCGCCCAGGTGGTGAAAACAAAGGGAGATTTGGTGACACTCCAGGTGTTCTCCGGCACCGAGGGCATCCCTACCGATGCTCAGGTGGTTTTCCTTGGCAATCCTCCTACTCTGAAGGTATCTGATGAGCTTTCAGGACGATTCTTCGATGCTTATGGAAATCCTATCGACGGAGGTCCTGCACCGGAAGGCCGTCAGGTACAAATCGGAGGTCCTTCCGTAAACCCTTATAAGAGGAAACAGCCTTCACAGATCATCCCTACCGGTATCGCCGGCATCGACCTCAACAACACTCTGGTCTCAGGACAGAAGATTCCTTTCTTTGCAGACCCTGACCAGCCTTACAACAATGTGATGGCACAGGTGGCCCTCCGTGCGGATGTGGACAAGATCATCCTCGGCGGTATGGGACTGTCAAACGATGACTATCTGTACTTCAAGCATCAGTTCGAAGCGGCAGGTGCGCTTGAGAAAATCATCTGCTTCGTGAATACTACCGAGCAGCCTCCTGTTGAACGACTCCTGATTCCGGACATGGCGCTTTCTGCTGCAGAGTATTTTGCGGTTGAGAAAAACGAGAAAGTGCTTGTGCTCCTGACAGATATGACACTGTACGCTGATGCCCTTTCGATTGTATCCAACCGTATGGATCAGATTCCTTCGAAAGACTCAATGCCGGGTTCACTCTATTCAGACCTCGCAAAGATCTACGAGAAGGCCGTACAGCTTCCAGCCGGTGGTTCAATCACCATCATAGCCGTGACAACCCTCAACGACGGAGACATCACCCATGCCGTTCCGGACAACACCGGTTACATCACTGAAGGACAGCTCTATCTGCGTGCAGACGCGGATTCCGGCAAGGTCATCATCGACCCGTTCCGTTCTCTTTCACGACTCAAACAGCTCGTGCAGGGAAAACAGACCCGCAAGGACCACAGCCAGGTGATGAATGCTTCAGTACGTCTTTATTCCGATGCCCAGAATGCAAAGACCAAGCTCGAGAACGGTTTCGACCTGAGTGAGTATGACCTCAGATGTCTGGATTACGCAAAGGCCTATGCCACACGTATCCTGGCAATAGACGTCAACCTTACTCTCGACCAGATGCTTGACACTGCATGGGAGCTCTTCGGGACATATTTCACCAAGGCGGAGACCGGCATCAAACAGGAATTCATCGACCAATATTGGGTTGGTAAATAAAAATAGACAATGGCAATAAAGTTTCAATACAATAAGACATCCCTGAACAACCTCGGCAAACAGCTGAAGATGCGTCAGAAGGCACTCCCTACCCTGAAGAACAAGGAGTCTGCCCTGCGTCTTGAAGTCAGGAAAGCCAAGGAGAAATCAGAGCAGCTTATTAAGGATCTTGAAGCCGCAATGCAGAGATACGAC
>JALFNZ010000167.1 GCA_022774085.1 Bacteroidales bacterium | reverse complement strand
GACTGATTGTGCAATTTTTACGGTTTTAAGCAGAGTACGGGTTGCCAAAGTGGTCTCGATGCCGAAATCTTTTTTCCTTGCGAGAAGGTAGCGGATTTTGGCAATCATATAGCGGCTGGCAAGAATCGAGGCCTTGCCGGGATTGAATGGTGAGAAACCCTTTGCAAATTCGTCAGAATTGACAAAATCACTGAGTTCCAGCATTTCTGGAAGGACTGAATATGAAGCTGTTGTCTTTCCGGAACCGTTGCAACCGGAAATAATGAACATCCTTGGCATATATTGTTGTTTTATTTAATCATTTATATCTCATCCGAAGAGGCGGCACAGGTGACTCCATAGCCGAACAATGCAAAGTCTCCCAACAGCGGGTCCTCAGGAAAGACTTCACGCAAGGCCTCAGTTATCTGCCGGGCTGTGACTATATCTTTCGGCTTGCGGCAAGTCAGGCCCAGTTCCGTTGCCTGAGTATAGACATGAACGTCAAGCGGAATGACCAGATCCTTTTTGTCTGAGCTCCTCCATAATCCCAAATCCACCTTTCCATCATCCCTTACCATCCACCTTCGCATCATGCAAATCTTTTTATTTGGAGCTTTACTATCTTCCTTCTGGCCATAGACCAGCACACGCAACTGACTGTCAGTCAGACTCTCCAGCGTTTCCATACTAGAATACAAGTCACGGAGTCTTGCGCATATTCCGGCAAAATCACACCATTTGACGGTCCTGTGCATGCTCACCGGGTCATCCCGATACTCCCCAGCCATCACATAGTCATAAGGTCTCCACTCCATCTGGTCAAACATTCTGTTGCAGTCACGTACAATCATGGCACGCCGCCCCCAAGCCAGATGGGCAGCCAGAAGTGCGCTGATTTCCACATCCTGCAAACAGGCCTGACCATTCTGATATTTACGGGCAAAATGGGTGGGGAAAGCAATCGGATCCTCCTGAAAATACTGAGGATCATTATATTTCTCTGCCCATTCTAAAAGTTTATGTTTTGTGACTGCATCCATTTTCTCCAAAAATTCTCCATAACATACAAATGTAATAAATTTCTCTGTCATTACTTTCCTTTAGTTGAAAAGAATTTGTGTTCCCAAGCAAAGACAACTCCACTCGACAGTGTTTTTGCCATGACGGAAAAAATATGTAATTTTGCAGGTTACAATGAGACCTTTACGGGGATAAATTTTAGGAAATGACTGGTATCATCACAGAATATGAAATGGAAATGGCGAGGTTCTGTATTGAGCGCGCAAAAGAACTCGGAGCATCTGCTTCAAGGGTGTCTTTGAGCAAGAACATACTCGACAGCGTCACTTTTTTCAACGGAGAATTCGACAAAGTCACACATTCATCAGACAGATCGATATTCCTATATATATATGTGAACGACAGATACGGCACTTTTTCCACCAACCGTCTGGAAAAGGAAGAACTCAGTTCATTCATAGCCAAGGCTGTGGAAACTGTCAAGATCCTTGAAGCGGATAAATTCAGGAAACTTCCTGATCCTGAAAGACTTGCAAAGGATGCTCGGACAGGGACAGAAACCGGGCTATATGATCCGTCCTACTTCAATGAAGACATAGATTCGAGGATTGAAAAGGCCCGCAGGATGTCTATATTCAAAACTCTTGACGACAAGAACGGGTTCAGCCCGATTTCAGAAGAATGTGAATGGTCCGACTCCATTGACGACAATTGGCTCATTGATTCTCAGGGACTTGAGGCCCGACATATTGAGACTTCAGCCGGTTGTTTCTGTGAAATGAATGTCTCGGATGCTGATGGAAACAAATACAGCGCATTCAGTTGGGATTCTTCTTTCTCGGCAAATGAAATTAAGATTGAAGAATGTGCAGGGAAGGCTCTTAAAAAGGTTCTGATGAAATTTTCACCAAAGAAATCACGTGGCGGCCGTCACAAAATGGTGGTTTCAAAATCAGTCTCATCAAGACTTGTCACCCCGCTTCTCAATGCCCTGAACATGAACTCCATCCAGCAGAAGATGTCATTCCTGATGGACTCAAGGGGCAGGAAACTGTTCCCGGAAGGGCTTACAATCATAGACATGCCTCGTGAAAACGGCCACCTCGGAGCAAGATATTTCGACTCGGAAGGTGTTGCAACCCGCAATGTGCCAGTCATTGAGAATGGGGTTGTAAAGCTTTATTTCACAAATACTTACATGGCAGCAAAAACAGGAGAAGAACCGACTATAGAAGATATTACCCGGCCATGTATAATGCCTTACCTCAAAGGTCGTGAGGTCACCGGGCAGGTTGTACTCAAGGATTTGCTGAAAGAATGCGGGAACGGAATCTACGTCACCGGATTCAATGGCGGCAACTGCAATCCTGTTACAGGCGACTTCTCTTTCGGAGTGGAAGGATACAAATTCAGCCGCGGACGAATTGTCCATCCCGTGAAGGAAATGCTGGTCACTGGCAATATCATGGAACTTTGGAACAAAATCATTGCAGTGGGAAGCGAGTGCAAGAAATGCACACGTTGGCAGATACCTGACATAGCCTTTGAGGATGTTTCGTTCTCATCATAAAGGAAATCAATAAATATCAATTAATTATAGCTATGAAAATAAGCAAGGACAAAGTAGTTGAATTCATCTACGAACTCGAAGTTGACGGCAACATCGTTGATCATACAACAAAGGAAAGGCCTCTGGACTATATCCACGGCACACAGGGTATTCTCCCAAAACTTGAAGCCCATATCGAGGGAATGGAGGCCGGTGACAAATTCACTGTCACCCTTGCCCCTGAGGATGCCTATGGCCAAGTGGATCCAAACAAAATCATAGACTTGCCAAAAACAGCATTTGAGGTAAATGGACAGATCAGGGAAGACCTTCTGGTCCCGGGAACAAGGATTCCTATGATGAACAGCATGGGTGCAGTCATTCCGGGTGTCGTGCTTGAAGTTACTGAAAACACCGTCAAGATGGACCTCAACTCTGAAATGGCTGGAAAAACTTTACATTTCACCGGGGAGATAATCAGCGTCCGCGAGGCGACTGAAAAAGAGCTTGCGGAAGGTCTGCACGGTGAATTTGTACATTCCAACGGATGCGGCGGGTGCCACGGTAACCATGGTGGTTGCGGCGG
>JALFNZ010000122.1 GCA_022774085.1 Bacteroidales bacterium | reverse complement strand
CTCCAGTCCCCCGACCGGAGGGGATTTTTCATCTCCTATCATACACCCGCAAAACAAGCCTTTTCCCGGACGAAGCTTCAGTTTTCTCACACATCGGTTTGCAGAGCAAGTTGCAGCGGCAGATAGCCGAAGGCGGCATTGGCTCCCGAAAAGGGAAGGGGCCCACGAAGTGGGAAGGACCGCCAGCGGCTACTGCCGCTGCAACATTAATATCAGCCACCCCTGTAATATCCATAAAACCAATCATTTCCCGGACAAATCTTCTGTTTCCCCCACCTTGTCCGCAAAACCACCCTTCCCCCGGACAACTCACGACTTGCGCGACGAAACGATTTTTATTATCTTCGCAGAGTTGACACACTTTCACAAGACATTGGAAGAATGCCAGAGCCCCCAAGACAAGTTGTTCTACCTGTTCAAGAACATCGGGATGATGAAAGAAGCAGACGAAAACTGGATTACAGACGAATTCTGGGAAGCATTCTTCGACGCATGTGAAATTGCCGCGTTCAGTGAGGAAAAACGGATTAAATACGAGCAAGAAATGTACGACGAAAGACGACTGCAGGGTGAACTTGGTGCCAGCATGGAAATCGGAATGAAAAAAGGACTCGCAGAAGGGCTTGAGAAAGGACGAGCTGAAGGTCTAGCTGAAGGACGTGCTGAAGGACGAGCTGAAGGACGTGCTGAAGGACGAGCTGAAGGCGAGGAAAATGCGAAGATTGAAACGGCCAAGAGGATGCTGACCAAAGGTATGCCGATTGAATTGACTGCTGAAATCTCCGGACTCTCCGTTGAAAGAGTGATGGAATTGTAGGATTCAGTGACATGCAACAGCCTCCCGGCTAATAATATGAAAACAGTGAACACGGGAATGCCACTGAGCGCAGTATGTGGCATATATGCGTTCACTGAGGCCTCAGGAAGAGCTCCAGTGAACACGCAATGCCCACAGAAGCCTGCAGAAGGCATAATCTCGTTCACTGAAAATAATTTACCAAACCAGAAGTAGTCCCACAGATACAAGAACTGCTATTACCTATTATCTGCACGACTCTGCTGACTTAAATGAGATAAGTCACAGTATGTCAATCTAATGAGCAATGCCGGCTTCAAGGCGTTCTTCGCCGACGAGAACAAACGGGACTTGTAATCATGTCCAGAAAATCAGCCTTTCCCCGGACGAAACTTCAGTATTTCTCACTTCATACCGCAGAGCAAATTGCAGCGGCAGATAGCCGAAGGCGGCATTGGCTCCCGAAAAGGGAAGGGGGCCACGAAGTGGGAAGGACCGCCAGCGGCTACTACCGCTGCAAGACACAACCCGCCCCGTCATCATGCCGATGCAGAAGACATTACTCGTAATCGAACCAGTTGAATTCACCGTAGGCCCTGGAATTTTCTGAAGCAGCAGAGGCATAAAGTCCAATAACCACGCCGGTGAAGCCGCCTACGGTTTCAGAGCTGAGATACCGGCAGTTCATCTTACCTGCACAATGCCAAACATAACCACCATCAACAGAATAATCAAAGAAATAATACTCACGATTCGCCCTTATTCTTAGCAGGGCATCTTTGGACCTCAAAGGCATAACCTTCTCGATATGAGACATATTCCCTAGCCGGAAACGAAGAACTATGCTTTGAGTTTTGCCAGCCTCCTGCCTGATAAAAAAATCATAATGCGAACTATTCTCCCTATAGAGAGAAATACCAGCTTCATCAGACATCTCAGCACTCTTCAAAGACAGCGAAACGGTGGAAACAAACTCAATATGCTCCTGTCTGCGGCCGACAAATGTAGGACTGACAACCGTCTGATCCAAACCCTCCGGCCTTGCCATAAGCCTAAACGAACCATCAGTAAACACATAATCCTCCCGGCGGGGATTCTGCAAGAAAACCCATTCCGGACTAAGTTTCCCGACACCGAAATCAGTCCTTACCTTTCTTTCCGAAGGCGCAGACTGAGGCAAGGTAGGAACATCCATATCAAGAGAAATCGTCCCATTCCCATTCACCACCGGCCACGCATTCTCATCCCAACGCACCGGAGCAAGAAAAGTCTCACGCCCCAGCAGATGATGGGTACCATCCTGAGGCCTGAACGCCAGACATACCATCCACCACGAACCGTCAGACGCCTCAACAAAATCTGCATGACCAGTACCCTGAATCGGGCTTGTCTGAGTTATCTGGTCCATGTGAGTAAGTATGGGATTTGCAGGATTTCCCTGATATGGCCCGTAAATTTTCCTGCTTCTTGCAATGGTCACCCTGTGGGCATATTCCGTACCGCCTTCAGAGATAAGCAGATAGTACCAACCGTCCTTTTTATAGATATGAGGCCCTTCAGGATATCTTCCACCTGTCCCGTTCCAGATACAAACTGAAGGAGTAAGCTGCTCCCCTGTTTCAGGATTGATCTCACACAGAACTATCCCACCATCAGGATTGCTCACGAAATAGCACTTTCCATCCTCAAAATAAAGCGAAGGGTCGATGCCGCCCTGTTCCAGCCATATCGGGTCTGACCATCCCCCGGCAGGATCATGAGTCGTCACCATGAAATTCCTTCCAAGATTGATATTGGTGGTAATCATATAGAACGTACCATCATTGTACCTTATGGTCGGGGCAAAAATGCCTCCACCGGAATTTGCACCGGTGAGCATCAGCTGAGACTCCCTGTCAAGGCAATTGCCGACCTGCTCCCAATGAATGAGGTCCTTACTGTGAAACAACGGCACACCGGGAAAGAACTGGAAACTGCTGTTAACCAGATAGTAATCATCTCCGCAGCGGCAAACACTCGGATCCGGATGGAAACCAGATATCACCGGATTTGAATAACCACGTCTGATATCAGAAGCCTGCGTATCCGACACCGGTTCAGATGCATAAACATATGAACAAACTGTCAGAAGCAAAAAACAAATATGGAAGCAAAATTTGTTCATCGTACGTCACTTGACCTTATATGATGCCGCAATGAGCTTTTCAAACTCATCCTCAGTAATCATCTTGCAATTACCGTTGAAAGTAGAGCCTAGTTCAACACAGAAACGGCGAATATGCACATTTCCATTCACGGTACATCCCTGCTTCAGCGAAAGAGTATCCTTGACATACACATTGCCGTCAACCTTTCCCCAAAGGTCAAGATTCTCACAAATGATATCCCCTTTCACAGAAGCACTCTCCCCTATCACAACTCTGCCATTACTCTGTACTTTACCATCAAAAGTGCCATCAATCCTGATATCCGATGACGACACAATCTCTCCCTTTATGATGGTGCCGACAGAAATCCTGTTGATGGTGTTGACATTCAGATTGGGTTCAGACTTAGCCATAAAAATCATCTTTAAATTATTAAAGTCCTTTACCGTGGCAGTTCTTGTACTTCTTGCCTGAGCCACATGGACAAGGATCGTTTCGGCCTACAGTCTTGTCAACATGCACAGGCATCTTGCTCTTAGGCTCGCCTGAATTGGTAACAAGGTCAGTCCTGCTGGTCTGCATATTGTCAGGTCTGCGCTGAACCGGTGCAGGAGCCTGAGCCTGAGAAGCATCACGCAAAGGAATGAATGCCCTCAGCAGGAATGAAAGCACATCCTTGTTCAAGTCTTCAAGCATCTTGCTGAACAGGTTGAAACTCTCGAACTTATAGACAAGCAACGGATCCTTCTGCTCATAAGTGGCATTCTGAACCGACTGCTTCAAATCATCCATGTCACGCAAATGCTCCTTCCAGTGCTCATCAATCTGATAAAGGGTGATGCTCTTGCTCAGAGATCTTGCAATCTCCTTACCCTCAGACTCATAAGCCTTCTTGAGATTAACTGAAAGAGTCATCATCTTACGTCCGTCAGAAATAGGAATGGCGATATTCTGATAGATGGCACCCTGCTTCTCATACACTTCCTTGATGATAGGAAAGGCCTTCACTACCATGGCATCGATACGCCTCTTGTAGGTCTGGGCAATGTGCTCATACAGTTTCTCAGCTATATCCTTGGCCTTCGCCTTCTCGAAGAATGCCTCATCGAAACCAAGGTCGATAGACAAAGCACTCATCACAGTCTCTGAAAATGACTCATAATCAAGGCCCTCAGCCTTCTCAGCAAGAATCTCAGCAGTGTCCTGCATCATATTCATCACATCAATCTCCACCCTCTCACCTGAAAGAGCATTGCGTCTCTTGGTATATACAACCTCCCTCTGGGAGTTCATGACATCGTCATACTCAAGCAATCTCTTACGGATACCGAAGTTGTTCTCCTCCACCTTCTTCTGTGCCCTCTCTATTGAACTTGAAAGCATTGGAGCCTCCAAAGCCTCATCCTCCTGCATACCCAGCTTGTCAACCACGCCAGCAATCCTCTCCGATCCGAAAAGACGCATGAGCTTATCCTCCAGCGACACATAGAATACAGAAGAACCCGGGTCACCCTGACGTCCCGCACGACCACGAAGCTGTCTGTCCACACGGCGGCTGTCATGACGCTCCGTACCGATGATAGCGAGACCACCTGCTGCCTTGACCTCATCAGAAAGCTTGATATCGGTACCACGACCTGCCATATTGGTGGCAATGGTCACAGTACTCTTCTGACCGGCATGTGCAACAACTTCCGCCTCACGGGCATGTTGCTTGGCATTGAGGACCTGATGCTGAATGCCGCGCATCCTGAGCATACGGCTGAGCAATTCAGAAGTCTCGACATCAGTAGTACCCACGAGCACCGGCCTTCCCTGAGAAGTCAGCTCAACAACCTTGTTGATGACTGCATCGAACTTTGCCTTCTTGGTCTTATATATAAGGTCATTGGCATCAATACGGGCAATAGGCCTGTTTGTAGGAATGACCACGACATCCAGTTTGTAGATGGACCAGAACTCTCCGGCCTCAGTTTCAGCTGTACCAGTCATACCGGCAAGCTTGTGGTACATACGGAAGTAGTTCTGAAGGGTGATGGTTGCAAATGTCTGTGTAGCAGCCTCAATCTTCACATTTTCCTTAGCCTCCACAGCCTGGTGAAGTCCGTCACTCCAACGGCGACCCTCCATGATACGGCCAGTCTGCTCATCTACAATCTTGATCTTACCGTCATCGGAGATGACATAGTCAATATCCTTGTCGAACATAGTATAAGCCTTAAGCAGCTGATTCACAGTGTGTACGCGCTCAGACTTGATGGCAAAGTCAGCCATGATCTCGTCCTTCTTCGCCTGCTTCTCCTCAGCTGTAAGCTCCAGATTCTTCTGAACCTCGGCTATAGCAGCACCCACATCCGGAAGGATAAAGAATTTAGGGTCTGACAGATTTCCTGTGATAAGGTCGCGTCCCTTGTCAGTCATATCTACCGAATGCTGTTTCTCGTTGATGACGAAATATAGCTCATCAGTAATGAAAGGCATCTCCTTCTCATTATCCTGGATATAATAGTTCTCCACCTTCTGGAGAAGCTGCTTCATACCCGGTTCGCTGAGGAACTTGATGAGAGGCTTGTATTTAGGATATCCTTTGAATGCTCTGAACAGCAGGACTCCTCCATCTTTCTCGTTTCCTTCGGCAATGAGTTTCTTAGCCTCATTCAGAAGGGATGTAACGAGTGATTTCTGGCTGTTGTAGAGTCTCTCCACATAAGGTTTGAACTCCATGAACTGCTGGTCATCACCGCGTGGGACAGGTCCTGAGATAATCAGAGGGGTACGTGCATCATCTATGAGCACTGAATCGACCTCATCTACAATTGCAAAATGGTGTTTGCGCTGTACCAGGTCCTTCATTGACACCGCCATATTGTCGCGAAGGTAGTCGAAACCGAATTCGTTGTTGGTACCGAAGGTGATGTCACATGCATAAGCCTTGCGGCGGGCCTCGCTGTTCGGCTGATGCTTGTCGATACAGTCAACTGAAAGACCATGGAACATATAAAGAGGTCCCATCCACTCTGAGTCTCGTTTGGAGAGGTAGTCGTTGACTGTGACTACATGCACACCTTTTCCGGCAAGTGCATTCAGGAAGACCGGAAGAGTTGCGACAAGGGTCTTTCCTTCTCCTGTTGCCATTTCGGCAATCTTACCCTGGTGAAGGACGATACCTCCGATGAGCTGCACATCATAGTGAACCATATCCCAGGTAATCTCATTGCCACCAGCCATCCAATGGTTCTGCCAGATTGCATAATCACCGTCAATAGTCACAAAATCCTTTGTAGTGCTGAGGTCACGGTCAAAGTCTGTTGCCTTCACCCTAATCTGAGCATTCTCCTTGAATCGGCGGGCTGTTGATTTCATGATGGCGAATGCCTCAGGAAGAATCTCCTCAAGAACGGTTTCTATGGTTTCATCAACTTTTTTGACGAGTTTGTCCGATTCAGTCGCAAGAGTTTCCTTCTTGTCCACAGGAATATCTGTCTCAAGTTCGTCACGAATAGCTGCTATGCGAGCCTCATCTGAAGCAATGCGTTCGCGGATTACGGCCTTCAAGTTGTCACACCTGGCTCTGAGTTCATCATCCGAAAGTTTATCAATGTCTGTATATGCAGCCAGAACCTTGTTCAACATAGGTTTGAGCTGCTTCATGTCACGGTCTGCCTTGGTACCGAATATTTTTTTGAAAACGTCTGTAAATGACATATTTATAATATTTATATTCAACTGAAAAAGGTTGCATGCACATAAAAGCGCACACAACCCGCAAAAATACTAAAAATTTATCAATCGTCCAAAACGGGAATAGGCCGAAAAGAAGGATATCATTATTCAGGGAGGTAACCGGGATCGGGCGGAAGGGTTTTCCCGGCGGCAACAGCACCAGCACCCGCAGCGACAGCGAGAGCATCGCAGCGCTCATTTTCCGGATGTCCCGCATGCCCTTTGATCCAATGAAATGCCACCCTGTGCGAAGAAAGCAACGGCACGAGACGACTCCATAAATCAGGATTCTTAACCTTTGCAAAGCCCTTCATTTTCCAACCCTCCAGCCAACCTTTGTTGATGGCATTGACCACATAGGAGGAATCACTCCAGACATGAACCTCAGCATTTCTCCACTTGATAGCCTCAAGTCCGCGGATTACAGCAAGGAGTTCCATCCTGTTGTTGGTTGTAAGCGAATAACCCCCGGATATCTCAAGCCTCTTGCCCATGCATTTGAGCACCACCCCGAATCCACCGGGACCCGGATTTCCGCTTGAAGCACCGTCTGTATATAACTCTATAGGAGGCCTTATGCCGGTTGATGCCCCCGCACTGACATTCTCCGCCATTTCCTACTCGATGATTCTGCCTCCGCGAGGTTTGATCTCTGTATCCGGAAGCTTAATATTCATCTTGTTACGCTGAAGTTCGTCGTAATTCTCACGATTGTTGAAAATGTCGATTGCCGTGTAGATGGAAGCAATCATGGAACGAGGATCAGCAAGGTCGCGGCCCGCCATTTCATAGGCTGTGCCATGATCAGGAGAAGTCCTTACAATTGGAAGTCCGGCTGTATAATTGACACCATCTTCGAAAGCAAGAGCCTTGAAAGGAGTAAGTCCCTGGTCATGATACATTGCAAGCACAGCATCATATTTTGAATAATTGCCAAGGCCGAAAAATCCGTCCGGAGAATATGGTCCAAAAGCGAGGATACCCTCAGCGCAAGCCTCCTGAACGGCAGGAAGTATAATCTCCCTCTCCTCATCCCCGAGAAGGCCGCCGTCACCGCAATGCGGGTTCAGACCGAGAACAGCAATCTTTGGGGCATCTATGCCAAAATCCCTGCGCAGGGAAGCGGTCATAAGACGCAACTTACTGATAATCTTTTCCTTAGTGATAAGAGAAGGCACATCTTTCAAAGACACATGTCCGGTCACTACACCGACTTTCAGACGGTCACAAACCATGATCATAGCCACCTCGTCAACACCGAATTCCTTTTCAAGATATTCAGTATGGCCGGTATATCCGAAACCCTCCTTGACCATCGCCCTTTTGTTGATCGGAGCAGTCACAAGAACGTCGATATAGCCATTGCGGATGTCCTCGACAGCCACCTTAAGGGAGGTCATTGCAGATTTGGCAGATTCCGGGGTTGACTGTCCCGGCTCTACAAACACATTCTCTGGCAGGCAGTTGACTATATTAACCCTTTTATTGTGAACATCCTTGGCTGATGTTATTACATTTGTATTTATCTGGTCGATGTTGTGGATCTGTTTTTTATAGAATCCGAAAATCTTTGACGAACCATATATTACCGGGGTGCAGATATCGAGCATCCTTTCATCAGCCAAAGCCTTGATAATCACTTCATATCCGATGCCGTTCCCATCACCCTGGGTTATTCCAACTACTAATTTTCTTGGCATAATTGTACAATCTTATATTCTTATTCAGGAATTTCCCGGGAAATTCCATATCTGTTTCAATGACCTGCAAATATACAATGTGTTCTGATTTTTCGCAAATGGACAACTTGCGAAACTTGCGAAATGTTATTAGATTTGCCGTGTTATGGCACAGTACGGATTGGATATGGATATTCAGTTCCTTCCGGGAGTTGGCCCCAAAAGGGCGGAACTGTTCACTAAGGAACTAGGGATCAGCACAGTAGGTGAACTGATCAGGTTCTATCCGTACCGTTATATCGACAGGACTTCATTCACCCGCATAGCTGATGCAAGGCCGGATATGGCCTATATCCAGATACGGGCACGCGTACTGAGGACGGAACTCTTCTCAAACTCTTCAGCCTCTGCCGTCGGCATCGCTTCCCAGGAGCAGAACAAAGATGGCAAAGATTTGAAATTCAACACGATAAAGAGAATGAGCGTATGGATCGAAGATGGTAGCGGCCAGATGGAGCTGGTGTTTTTCAAAGGAATAAAATGGATGCATGAGAAGCTCACTCCGGGGTCGGAATTCATATTTTTCGGAAAGCCCTCCGCATTCAACGGAAGGGTCAATCTGGTCCATCCGGAAGTCGATCCGGCACCCTCAACAACAACCTCACAACCGACGACAACATCCTCACAACCGACGACAACAGCCATACAACCGACCTCCGCAACGGCTGGGGAAAAGCCGACGGCTCCATCAACAAAGGCAGTGTCATTCACCGATGGCTGCACCATGACAGGGGTATATCCAAGCACAGAAAGACTGAAGAACGCCGGAGTGACAGCCAAACTGATGAACCGCATAATGGAAGCGGCAATGGACAAAGGCATGATTTACATTCAAGAAAGTATGCCGGAATACCTGATCAGGCAATGCGGTCTGGTGCCTCTTCATTTTGCCCTGAGGAACATTCATTTTCCTCAAAGCCAGGATGCACTGGAAAAGGCAAGATACAGACTCAAATTCGAAGAACTGTTCTACCTTCAGCTATCTCTGCTTAAGCAGAAATACATACGCAGTCGCAACGATGTCGGAATACGTATGCCGAAAGTCGGAGAGGCATTCAACAAATGTTACAGTGCGCTCCCCTTCCCTCTGACCGGAGCTCAAAAAAGAGTGATTACCGAGATTCGTGACGACATGAAGAGCGGGCATCAGATGAACCGCCTCCTGCAAGGAGATGTAGGCAGCGGAAAAACGATGGTTGCCGTGCTTTCAGCCCTGATTGCCGTGGGCAATGGATATCAGGCATGCATCATGGCTCCTACCGAAGTTCTGGCGCAGCAGCATTTCAAGAATATCGGGAAATTTCTTGCTCCCACAGGTGTAAAGGCTGCTCTTCTGACAGGAAGCACGAAAGCTTCGGAAAGACGCGAACTCCATGCAGGTCTTGAGGATGGCAGCATCGGAATAATAGTGGGAACGCATGCCCTGATTGAAGACAACGTCATATTCAGGAATCTGGGGCTTGCGATTGTGGATGAACAGCACCGCTTCGGTGTCGAACAGCGCTCAAAACTCTGGAAGAAAGCATGTTGCGGATGCCCGCCCCATGTGCTTGTCATGACCGCCACACCTATCCCACGTACTCTGGCGATGACTCTGTACGGAGACCTGGACGTGTCGGTGATAGACGAACTCCCACCGGGCAGAAAACCTGTTCAAACCATACATGCTACTGAAGGAAAGAGGGCTGCACTTTACCGGTTCATGAAGGAGCAGATAGCCCTCGGAAGGCAGATTTTTGTAGTATATCCGTTGATAAACGAAACTGAAAAACTTGATTATCAGAGTCTTGAAGCTGGAGCAGAGGATATAATGAACAACTTTCCATTCCCTGAATACAAGACGGCCGTCGTTCACGGGAAACAGCTCAATGATGTGAAACAGTTCAACATGGACGCCTTTGCCGCAGGCAGGGCGGACATTCTGGTGGCGACGTCGGTGATCGAAGTCGGAGTTGACGTTCCCAACGCATCGGTGATGGTAATAGAAAGTGCTGAAAGATTCGGACTCAGCCAGTTGCACCAGTTGCGCGGAAGGGTCGGACGCGGAAGCGAAAAATCATATTGCGTGCTGATGACAGGTTACAAGCTGAGCAAGGAGTCGAAACACAGGATTGAACTCATGTGCGCTACAGAAAACGGTTTCGACCTGGCGGAAGAGGACTTGAAAATGAGGGGACCAGGCGATCTGGAGGGCACACAGCAGAGTGGTTTGCCAATCAGCCTGAACATAGCATCATTGGCCAAGGATGGCATCTTGCTCAATGCAGCAAGGGATTGTGCCGATGCTGTCTTGAAAGAAGACCCGGAGCTAAGCGCAGACAAGAATCAGATGCTCCGAAAGGAACTTCGAAAAGACAAATACGAGATAAAAGATTACAGCAGAATAAGTTGACCATGGTAACGGAACTTTTGAAGAAATATATCTGGTTGGTGCAGACCCTCATCCGTGCAGGAGAGAAGGGGCTTGCCTTGTCTGAAATTTCTGAAAAATGGAGGAATAGTTTCGGTACCGATTATCCCAGAAGGACATTCAACAATCACCGCGAAGCCGTGGAGGAAGTTTTTGGCATCAGGATTCTATGCCGGCGCGACACCAATACCTATTATATAAAGGGGGCTGCATCGGATGTAATGGATGAGGCCGCGGAAAATGCATGGCTGATCAATACGTTCACCGTCAACAATATGCTGGCACTCAGCAAAGAGAGACTGTCCGGACGGGTCTCGGTCGAGGATATCCCTTCCGGAAGGAACCACCTGACGAGCATAATGGAGGCAATGACTTCCAATATGATAATATATATTGATTATCAGAAATATACGAGTGTGTCATCGCAAAGATTCACCGTTCATCCTTATGCTTTGAAGGAAAGTGAAAAGCGCTGGTACATCGTAGGATTCTGCCAGCAGAGAGGTGGAATGAGGGTATATGCCTTGGACAGGATAGTGGGTCTGGAGATTTCCCAGGAAAAGTTCCAAATGCCTGAAAGCTTCGATGTCGATGACTTATTTGCCACAAGTTTCGGAATATATCTTCCTGAAAATAAAGCATGCAGCGTCAGATTCCGTGCAACTGAACGGGAGGCGAAATATCTGCACGACCTGCCGCTTCACCATAGTCAGAAGGAGGTCGGAGCTGACGGGGAGTGGGTGATTTTTGAACTCTTCGTATGTCCGGATGAGAATCTGACAATGGAATTCTGCCGTAGAGGCGGACGCATCGAGGTGCTTGAGCCCTTATCGCTGAGACAGGCTGTGATTGACCAACTCCGGAAGGCAACCGAGCTTTATGGAGTCTGAAACATGAAACCGAACACATAGAAAAACTAAACCGAACACATATAGGATATAATTATGGCAAACAAACAAACTTGGATTAGAGTAACAGCTGTGGCGATGGTTTTATGCGCTGCAGCAGCATTTGCATTCGTTATGACAAGAGACAAGAATGATTTCCAGACAGAAGGATTCATTGGCAGGACTGCCATTGAAATCCTGGACGGCAAATTGACTCCGGAAGCACTGCTATCTTACGGTCGCCTCTCTGACCCTCAGGTTTCTCCTGATGGTCAGTACATTATGTATGGTGTAAGCTATACTGACGTTGCACAGAACAAAAGTGTGCGCAACCTGCGCATCATCAATGTGGACGGAAGCGATGACATCCTGCTGACCCAGAGCGGGAAAAGCATAAGCAACGCACGCTGGAGTGCTGACGGAAAGCACATTGCCTTCCTGATGGGAGGTCAGATCTGGACTGCAAGGATATCTCACAAATCACCAAAAGCTGATGGAGAATCCGGCAAATGGACTCTCACTGCACTGCGTCAAGTCACTTCGATCGAGAACGGAATTTCTGAATTCAAACTGTCCCCGGACCAGAGTAAAGTGATGTATATCAGCACAGTGAAAAGCCATGTCAAACAGCCTTCCGACTGTTATGAAGATTTGGACAAGGCTACGGCTTACACCACTGACGACCTGATGTACCGCCACTGGGACCACACCGTCCTGGAGATTCCTCACACTTGGGTAGCAGATTTCAAATTCAACGGCAACAAGGAAAAAACCATCACAATTGATAACTCATCAGATATTCTTGCAGCCGAGACGGAACTTTATGAACTCCCTACAGAACCGTTCGGCGGCATCGAACAGCTTGACTGGAGTCCTGATGGCAAGTATATCGCCTATTCCTGCCGCAAACTTACTGGTAAAAAATATGCCTTCTCGACCAATACCGAGATATACCTATATAATATACAGACCAGAGGCACATCTGTGATTGATATGAAAGGCGGCTATGACACGGACCCGCTCTGGAGCCCTGATGGCAGCAAGATTTGCTGGATAAGCATGGAAAGGGATGGCTATGAAGCTGACAAACAAAGGCTTATGGTGGCAGATGTCAAATTTGGAGAGGCTGCCCCTCTTGTGAGCAATATCCGCGACCTTACAGCAGGATTCAAGTACAATGCAGCCGGCCCGGTGTGGACGGAAGACTCCAGAGCCATCTGTTTCAATGCATTGGCTGAAGGGCTTCAAGGCATCTTCAAGGCAGATGTCCAAAACAGTTCCATCAGCAGGCTTACCTCGGATGACCAGTGGTATGACTACGGCTCTCCATTCTACATCAGAAAGGGAGAAAACGGAGCAGAGCAACTCCTGACCACTTATTGCAGCCTTACATTCCCTACTGAAATCGTTGCAGTGAATCTCAAGGACGGGAAATTCGAGGGCAATGTCCAGATAACCAGGGAGAATGAGCACATTACCTCCCAGCTCGCCACATTGAAAATCGACGACAGGAAGGTCAGGACCATCGATGGCAAACAAATGCTGACATGGGTGGTATATCCGCCTGAATTCGATGCTCAGAAGGAATATCCTTCCATTCTGATTTGTCTCGGCGGTCCTCAGGGAACCATAAGCCAGGGATGGTCATACAGATGGAACTATATGCTCATGGCAATGCAGGGATATGTCGTGGTTCTGCCTAACAGAAGAGGTACTACTGCATTCGGTCAGGAATGGACCGAGCAAATCTCAGGTGACGATCCCGGTCTGAACATGCAGGATTATCTGGCTGCAGCCAGGGAGCTCAAGGCAGAGCCTTATGTTGGAAAAATGGCTGCCTGCGGCGCCAGCTATGGTGGTTATTCTGTCTATTATCTCTGTGGTACTCACGGAAATACATTTGATGCTTTCATTGCCCATGCGGGAATATTCAATGAGGAGCATATGTATATGACAACGGAGGAGATGTGGTTCCCGAACTTTGACAATGGTGGTCTGCATGAATGCGTCATTGACCCGCGCGTCGGCACTCCGGAGGGACCTGTTGGTCCTGCAGGTGACGGTGTTACCTTCGGTGGCATCAAGCAGGGTGGTTCTCCATGGAGCAATCTGCCGAAGGCTGTCCGCCACTATGCTCTCTCTCCGCACAAACTTGTGACCAATTGGCACACTCCGCTGATGGTCATCCATGGCGGAATGGATTACAGGGTGCCAGTTGATGAAGGAATGGCCGCTTACAACGCAGCCCAGATGATGGGAGTTCCTTCACGTCTTCTCATCTTCCCTGACGAGAACCACTGGATATTGAAGCCTCAGAACGCACTTATGTGGCATCGCGAATACTTCCGCTGGCTTGACACCTGGTGCAAATAGACAACTCAAGTTTCGCAACATGCGAAACTTAAATAACAAAAAGAGGTGGGCCTTCAAGCCCACCTCATTCATATTTAGCCGATTGATATCAGCATACTCCGTCAATAGCAACGGGAGAAGTTGCGATTTTGGACACAAGGCCCTGGAGAACCTTTCCGGGGCCGACCTCCATAAATGAGTCTGCTCCGTCAGCAATCATATTTTCCACGCTCTGAGTCCAGCGTACCGGTGAAGTCAGCTGAGCAAGGAGATTTGCCTTAATCTCGGCAGGGTCAGTTGACGGAAGGGCCGTAACATTCTGATATACAGGACATATCGGAGTTTTAAAAACAGCCTTCTCAATACCCTCGGCAAGTTCTGCGCGTGCAGGCTCCATAAGCGGAGAATGGAAAGCTCCGCCGACAGGAAGCACCAGAGCACGCTTGGCTCCTGCCTCTTTCATCTTCACACAGGCAGCCTCGACAGCAGTTTTCTCTCCGGAAATCACTATCTGACCATTGCAATTATAGTTTGCAGGGACCACTACGCCTTCACATTCGGCACACAATGCCTCAACGGTTGCTGTTGGAAGGGCAATGATGGCAGCCATTGTACCAGGCTGAATCTCACAAGCCTTCTGCATTGCCTTCGCCCTGATTGAAACAAGTTTCAGTCCCTCCTCGAAATCCATCGCGCCAGCGGCAACGAGTGCTGAAAACTCGCCGAGAGAATGACCCGCAACCATGTCCGGTTGGAAATCATCGAGGCATTTTGCCAGTACAACTGAATGGAGGAAAATCGCTGGCTGGGTAACCTTAGTCTGCTTCAAATCTTCGGCTGTTCCTTCAAACATGATATCAGTAATCCTGAAGCCAAGAATTTCATTGGCTTTTTCGAGCATCTGGTGTGCTACAGGATTGTTGTCATAAAGATCCTTAGCCATTCCAGGGAATTGTGATCCCTGGCCGGGAAATACATACGCCTTCATTTCTTGTCTTTTTTATTCGGCAAAAATACACAATCCCATCACAAATCCCAAACCTGGGGAGGTGGCAATGCTGGTATTTCGCCACATATGCGAAGAAAAGAGGATAAATAATGTACTTTGTGGTAGAATTCCCGGAAATTTATTAATTTTGCAGCCCTGTCGGCCCTATAGTTTAATGGATAGAATTTCAGATTCCGGTTCTGACGGTTGCGGTTCGATTCCGCATGGGGCTACAAAACTAACCTGTCCGGCTTAGACTTCTTACAACAAAATTCACATTTTTTCATATTTTTCACTGATTTGCGGAAATTTTGAGTAAATTTGCGCGGCACTTGATTTTTGGTCGTGCACGGTAACGGAATATTATTATAAAACTCATAAACCACTAATAGATTATGGCAAACGAAAAGAAATTCGTCACTTGTGACGGTAACTGGGCAGCGGCACACATCGCTTACCTTTTCAGTGAGCATGCAGCCATCTACCCTATCACCCCTTCATCAACAATGGCAGAATATGTTGATGAGTGGGCTGCTCAAGGCAAAAAGAACCTCTTCGGTGAGGTTGTCAAAGTAACCGAGATGCAGAGCGAGGGTGGAGCTGCCGGTGCAGTTCACGGTTCGCTTCAGGCTGGAGCACTTACCACAACATTCACGGCATCACAGGGTCTTCTCCTTATGATTCCTAATATGTACAAGATTGCAGGTGAGCTCCTTCCTACAGTATTCCATGTTTCAGCACGTGCTCTTGCATCACACGCCCTGTCAATCTTCGGTGACCACCAGGACGTTATGGCATGCCGCCAGACAGGATTTGCAATGCTCGCTTCAGCTTCAGTTCAGGAAGCTCTCGACATGGCAGCAGTTGCACACCTTGCAGCTATCAAATCAAGCGTTCCTTTCCTCCACTTCTTCGACGGATTCCGTACTTCTCACGAGATCCAGAAAATCGAGCTCATTGATGAGGAGGCTCTCAAAGGAATGATCAGCACAAAATCACTCGCAAGATTCAGAGCCAAAGCGCTTTCACCAGATGCTCCTGTAACCCGCGGTACCGCTCAGAACGGTGACGTTTACTTCCAGGCACGCGAGGCTTGCAACCAGTACTACGATGCAGTTCCTGACGTAGTTGCAAGATACATGGGTGAGATCAGCGAGCTTACAGGCCGCGAATATCGTCCGTTCGACTACTACGGAGACCCTGATGCTGAGAACATCATCATCGCAATGGGTTCTGTCACAGAGACAATCAAGGAAACTATCGACTACCTCCAGGCACAGGGCAAGAAAGTCGGCCTCCTCATCGTCCGTCTCTACAGACCATTCTCAGCAAAATATTTCCTCAAAGCCCTTCCGAAGAGCGTCAAGAGAATTGCTGTCATCGACAGGACAAAAGAGCCGGGTTCTCTCGGAGAGCCGCTCCTGCTCGACATCAAGGCAATCTTCCAGGGAATGGAGAACGCACCGCTCGTAATCGGTGGCCGCTACGGTCTCTCATCAAAGGATACAACTCCTGCACAGATTGTGTCAATCTACGAGAACCTCGAGCTTTCAGAGCCTAAGGACGGATTTACAGTCGGAATCGTGGATGACCTCACATTCAAGTCACTCCCTGCAAAAGAGGAAATCTCTATCGTGAAACCTGGTACAACAGAGTGCAAATTCTACGGACTCGGTTCTGACGGTACAGTCGGAGCAAACAAGAACACCATCAAGATCATCGGTGACCACACTCCTAAATATTGTCAGGGCTACTTCGACTACGACTCAAAGAAATCAGGCGGATACACCTGCTCACACCTTCGTTTCGGAGACTCTCCAATCAAAGCTCCTTACCTTGTGAGCACTCCTGACTTCGTTGCATGCCACGTTCCGTCATACCTTACAAAATATGACGTTCTCAAGGGCATCAAGGAGAACGGTACCCTCCTTCTGAACAGCCTCTGGGATGAGGAAGAGACTCTCAAGAGAATTCCTGACCATGTAAAGGCTATCATCGGAAAGAAGAACATCACCCTCTACATCATCAATGCAACCAAGATTGCTGCTGAAATCGGACTCGGCGGAAGGACCAACACCATCCTCCAGAGCGCATTCTTCAAGATTACAGGCATCATCCCTTACGAAGAGGCTGTTTCATACATGAAGAAAGCTATCGTGAAGTCTTACGGCAAGAAGGG
Source organism: Bacteroidales bacterium (assembly GCA_022774085.1). Taxonomy (GTDB): domain Bacteria; phylum Bacteroidota; class Bacteroidia; order Bacteroidales; family UBA932; genus Cryptobacteroides. The sequence goes on along the minus strand of JALFNZ010000122.1, from coordinate 7,252 downwards.
TGAGAACGTTGTCAATATGAACTATGCTGCAGTTGACAGAGGTGGCGAGTACACCAAGGTCGAGATTCCTGCAGACTGGAAGAACATCACAGCGAAATTCGAGAACCCTAACAAGGACCGTCTCGCTCCTGCATTCGTCAAGGAAATCGCTGACGTTGTCAATGCACAGTGCGGCGATACCCTTCCTGTAAGCGCATTCAAGGATCAGGCTGACGGAACAATTCCTGCCGGCACTACGGCTTACGAGAAACGTGGAGTTGCAGTGAAGGTTCCAGAGTGGCAGGCTGACAACTGTATCCAGTGTAACAACTGTGCATTTGTCTGCCCTCACGCAGCAATCCGTCCGTTCCTTCTTACTGACGAAGAGGCAGCTGCAGCTCCTGCAAGCATCAAGACTCAGCAGGGCAAGGCTGTATTCAAAGAGTACAAATTCGCTCTCTCAGTTTCAGTCATGGACTGTACAGGTTGCGGCAACTGTGCCGACGTCTGCCCTGCAAAGGAGAAGGCTCTCGTAATGAAGCCGCTTGATACTCAGGCTGCTAAACAGGCTGAATTCGATTATCTCCATGCACATGTAGGTTATAAGGACGGCGTTCAGAACAAGGCTGCAAATGTCAAGAACGCTCAGTTCGCCCAGCCTCTGTTCGAGTTCTCAGGCGCCTGCGCAGGTTGCGGTGAGACTCCGTACATCAAGACCATCACCCAGCTCTTCGGTGACCACATGATGATTGCAAATGCTACCGGATGTTCTTCAATCTACGGTGCATCATTCCCTGCAGCTCCTTATTGCAAGGATGCAAACGGACATGGTCCGGCTTGGGCAAACTCACTCTTCGAGGACTTCTGCGAGTTCGGTCTCGGTATGAAACTCGGTTCTGACAGGGCACGCTCAACCGTTGCACGACTTATGGAAGAAGGACTTGCTTGCTCATGCTGCTCTAACGAAATGAAGGACCTCTTCACCAAGTGGCTTGAGAACAGGAACGATGCAAAGGTTACCCGTGAGGTGGCTGACGCACTCATTCCGCTTTGCGAGGCTTGCGGCTGCGATATCTGCAAACAGCTCGTTGAGTACAAGACATTCATCCCTGCACGCAGCCAGTGGATTATCGGTGGTGACGGTGCATCTTACGATATCGGATTCGGCGGACTTGACCACGTACTCGCTTCAGGTGAGAATGTGAACATCCTCGTTCTTGATACCGAGGTTTACTCAAATACCGGCGGACAGTCATCAAAGGCTACTCCTGCAGGAGCTATTGCTAAGTTTGCTGCTTCAGGTAAGAGAGTACGCAAGAAAGACCTTGGTATGATGGCTATGAGCTACGGCTATGTATATGTTGCACAGGTTGCAATGGGAGCATCTCCAGCTCAGTACTTCAATGCTATCAAAGAGGCAGAGGCTTACGATGGTCCTTCACTCGTGATTGCTTACGCTCCATGTATCAACCACGGTCTGAAGGCTGGTATGGGTCTTAGCCAGAAAGAGGAGAAACTCGCTGTAGAGTGCGGTTACTGGCATCTTTACAGGTTCAACCCTGCTCTTGAGGGAACAGACAAGAATCCGTTCACTCTCGACAGCAAGGAGCCTGACTGGAGCAAGTTCCAGGACTTCCTCAAGGGTGAGGTTCGTTTCGCATCCCTCTACAAGATGTTCCCTGACAGAGCTGGTGAGCTTCTCCAGAAGACTGAAGAGTTCGCAAAGATTCGTCTCGAGACCTACAAGAAACTTGCTGGCAAATAATTGCTGACAACATAATTATAGAAGAGGTGGCCCGAAGGTCACCTCTTTTATTATACCAAAGATATGTCAGTCAGAAGGCCCCGGAGAAGGGCACAGGTATTGGTGCGTGCAAATGACTCGGAAGGCAGATAAAGCAAATCAAAGTTCAGAGTCTTCTCCAAAGAAGCGGCACAAATGCTCATTCTGATCTTGGCAATGGCGTTCGGAACGGGAGCGGCAGAAGAAGCAGGAACCATGACTACGGCAAGGTCACACTCCCTTGCGGAAGTGCGTCGGAAGACTATCCGGGGATGAATCCGGCTGAAATTGGAAAGTACAGGGGAAAGAATGTGCTGCCAAATCTCATCGGAAGCGAAAACTGTCAGATTTGCTGCCGGGAGTTGCGTGAAAAGTCTGTCTGCAGACTCACTCAAAGTCGTGATTTTCAATGCATATTCAAGAAGAAGCCTGCCATGGTCCGTAAGACTGACACTCCCCTTTTCCCTATTGAAAAGTTTTTCCCCGGCCTGTTTCTCAAGCTCGGAAATATTCTGGCTGACAGCAGGTTGGGTGATTCCCAAAGCAGTCGCAGCCTTTGTGAAACTTCCCTCGGAAGCCACCTTCATAAAAACTGATATTTTGAAATCTTCAAACATAATGCGAATCCTTCAGGAAAGACAAAATTATAAAAAAAAACAGGCTAATTGAAGATTTTTGATGTATATTTGTAGTTTATAGGCAATTTTGGAGTCTAATGAATAAAATTGTATTACTCAATAAACTTAAAATGAAAAGAATCTTTATGTTCATTGCTGCCGCTTTCATAGCTTTGACAGCTGCAGCACAGGGGGTCATGCAACTTCCGAATGATGAAGCCATCGTCACAGGACAGCTTCCTAACGGACTGAAATACTACCTCCTGCACAACGACAAGCCTGCACAGAGGGCAGAGTTCTATCTCGCAACAGATGCAGGAGCATTCCAGGAAACCGACGACCAGGACGGTCTTGCACACTTCCTCGAGCACATGTGCTTCAACGGAACGAAAAACTTCCCTGGCAAGAACCTGCTCAACTATCTCCAGAGTATAGGAGCAGAATTCGGTCGCAACATCAACGCATCAACTGGTTTCGAAGAGACCCAGTACATGCTCAACAACATTCCAATCGTACGTGAGAGCATCATTGACTCATGTCTTCTCATCATGCACGACTATTCTCATTTCGTAACCTGCGATCCTGCGGAGATTGATGCAGAAAGAGGTGTCATCCTTGAGGAAAGAAGGACAAGAAGAACTGCAGATTGGAGAGCATTCGAGAAAACTCTCCCTTACTATTTCGCTGGTACTCCTTATGCAAAAAGGACTCTCATCGGAGCAGAAGAGCAGCTTAAAACATTCAAGCCGGAAAGCCTTGTCAACTTCTACAAAGCATGGTATCAGCCGGACAACCAGGCACTTATCGTAGTCGGAGACATTGATGTCAAGCTTGTTGAAGAGAAGATTAAAACGATTTTCAGCGACATCCCTGCACCAGAAACTCCAACCGTGAAACCGGTTCACATGCCACTGCTCAACGAAGAGCCGGCTGTTGCAATCATAACCGATGCTGAGGCTCAGGCTTCTTCACTTGAAATCCTTTGGAAGACCGAGGCCTTCCCTAAGGAAATGAAGAATACCAATGTCGGTTTCACCATCGACTTGATAAACAGTTTCATCTCACAAATCATGAGCGAAAGATTTGACGACATCACAGCAGATCCTGCCTCTCCATTCCTGAGTGCAAGTTTCGGATTCGGTGGTCTCTGCAACGAATGTGATGTGGCAATGGGCAACCTCACCTTCAAGGAAGGACAGGCCATCCCAGCATTCACAGCATTCATGACAGAAATCGAGAAGTTGAAGAGATTCGGCTTCACTGAGGGTGAAGTTCAGCGCGCCAAAGACAATATCATCAGCTATTATGAAAAGAAAGTTGAAGGAGCCTCAAGCCGCAAGAACCCAGAATTCATCAGACCTATCCTCAGGAACTTCTACGACAACGAGCCTATCCTCAACCCTGAGATGGAGCTTGAACTTGTAAAAGGAATGTGCTCACAGATCAATGCCGACATCATCAGGCAGATGATGGGTCAGATGTCACAGAACTTCATGGAAGACAAATATATAACCATTATTTTCAATGGTCCTGAAAAAGAAGGTCTGGCAAATCCTGACCCTGAGGCATTGAAAGCCATTCTGAGTGCAGTAAAGGCTGCAGAAATTGCTGCAAATGAGGAAGAAACCAGTAATGAGCCTTTGCTTGATTCAAGCAAGCTCAAAGGAGGCAAAGTAGTCAAGGAAGCTGAAGGTGTTTACGGAACAAACGTATGGACCCTCAAGAATGGTCTGAAAGTCGTTGTAAAACCTACAGATTTCAAGAAAGACCAGATTTCTTTCAACCTTTACAAGGAAGGTGGACGCACTTTGCTTACTGAGGAGGAACTTTACTCATTCGAAGACAATGTATGGCAGGTATTCAACTCTGTTGCCGGTGTAAGCAAATTCCCTAAACAGACTTTGAACAAGATGCTTGCCGGCAAATATGCCTCTGCAACGCCATTCATCGGTGCCACACAGCACGGCATTAGCGGAAGCTGCCAGCCGAAAGACCTTGAGACTCAGCTTCAGTTGATGTATCTGACTTTCACAGATATGAGATTTGACGAGCAGGAATATGCCAACGCCATCGGACAGATTGAGGCTGTGCTTCCTAACATCCTTCTCAACCCTCAGTACATTTTCCAGGTTCGTGCTCAGAAAACTCTCTACTCCAACAACCCGAGGATGATAATCCTTGATGAGACAAGTCTTGCAAAAGCAAACCTCCAGACCATGGCTAATGCTTATAAGAAGCTTTTCAACAATGTAGCGGGCGCCACTCTGGTCATTGTCGGCAATGTTGACCTGAACACTCTCAAACCAATGATTGAGAAATATATGGGTTCACTTCCTAAGGGCAAGGCTCCTAAGGTTGACAGAAGCCTTATGCCAGCTCTTGCAAAGGGCGAGGTTATCGACCACTTCGCGGCACAGATGCAGACTCCAAAGGCAAGCGTAATCCAGGTTTACAATGCTGAGGTGGATGGTACTGTTGCAAAAGAAGCTACCCTTGAGGCTGCAAAATTCATCCTTGACATGATTTACACCGAGACCCTCCGTGAGGAAGAAGGCGGAACTTATGGTGCAGGTGTTTACTTCGGTTATGAGAGGGATATCGACAAGGCTTTGGTTCAGGTTCAGTTTGACACCAACGTCGAGTCTGCAGACAAACTTTGCGCCCTTGCAATCAAAGGTTTGAAGAAACTTGCCGAGGAAGGTCCTTCTCAGGCTCAGGTTGATATGGCAAAGGAGAATCTGAAGAAGAATATTCCTGAAAACCGCATCAGCAATAATTATTGGATGGGACAGATTAAGGATTTCTACCGTTTCGGTGTTAACTATGATGCTGAAATCGAGGCTGGCATCGATGCTGTTTCCATTGAGAGCATCAAGGCTGCCGTTGCTGAAATTCTTGCAGCAGGCAACTTCATCGAGATTGTCATGCATCCTTGATATTGAATCTTTATAAAAAACGCCGTAATTCCTGCTGGAGTTACGGCGTTTTTTAGTTCATTTATGAAGACAGGCAACAGCCTCAGAAACCACATAGGTACTGCCTCCGACATAAATCAAAGGCCTCGCCTGCGGGTTTTCAGCAAGCAAAGCCGCATTGATATCCAAAGCCCGACGCAAAGCTTCCGGCACACTTACAGCAGCAACGGCATGAACCTCTGCAACGGCATCGGCCCGGCAGTGATTCAGATATTTTGCCAAGACCTCAGAGGCCGGCATTGCTCTGCGGGAAGAAGCATTGGTGAAAATATGCGTCGCATTTCGCGGCATCAGATGCATCACTGAATCCACATCCTTGTCTGACACTGACCCATAGACAATTATCAGATGCGAACATTTTCCCTCTGACAACATCGTCTCAAGTTGGGCAAAATTGTATTTCAGTCCATGTTCATTATGACCGATGTCACATATAATCCACGGATTATCAGACACTTTCTCCCACCGCCCATGGAAATCCATCCGACGTGCCGTATGGATAATGGCATCCTCCACGACAGAATCGGAAAAGTCACAGTCAGCAAAGCAGCTGCGCAGCACGTCAATTGCTGCAAGCGCCGTGCGCAGATTCTTTCTTTGATAGCATCCCTGCAAATCCATCGCATCAAGAATGCCATCCGCCTTATCCCACAATGAAGGAAGCACCTGATCAGCGAACAAAAGCCTGCTGTCCAATGAATTGGCACGGAATACAGGATCTGTTTCCGGACTGCTCTCACCCACCACCACAGGCACTCCCGGCTTGATGATCCCCGCCTTCTCCGCAGCTATTTCAGCAAGGGTATTCCCCAGCAAATCACAATGGTCAAGCCCGATATTGGTTATCACGCTCAACTGAGGATTCACAATATTGGTACTGTCCAGCCGGCCTCCAAGCCCCGTCTCCAATACCACTGCATCAACCTTCCTGTCGGCGAACCAGCAAAGCGCCATAATCGTCGTTATTTCAAAGAACGACAGGTCCAGACGGTTGAAATCCTCGCCCCGAAGATGTATGAAATCCCAAACATATTCCTTTGATATATATTCGATTGAGCCATCTGGAGATGCGATTCTCATCCTTTCCCGGAAATCCAGTATATGTGGCGAGGTATATAGTCCGGTCCGGAGGCCGGAGGCAGAAAGTACAGAGGCGAGCATGTTGGAAACGGAGCCCTTGCCGTTGGTACCGGCAATGTGGATTATCCTGTACTTCCGGTGAGGATGGCCGGCGATTTCATCAATTGCCAGCATATTCCCGATGCCCGGTTTATATGCCGTTGCTCCGGCTTTCTGAAATGATGGGAAGCGGTGGAAAAGCTTATCAAGCATTTCCTGATATGATGTTTCTGAAAAATTGTTGTCCATAATGCCTTGCTGATTTGTTCAATTGGCAAAAATAATTAAATTTACACACTTTTTGACGGCAATGTTTGTTTTGACGGCAAAGACGAAACTTGAAATATTGATATGGGAAAGACTTATCCGGATAATCATATACTTTCGTCGCATTACATCATCGACGGAGTAAGATACGATGTGCCACCTCTGGCCCTTATTGATGAGAATGCGGAAATTTTGGATGTCACCGGCGACATTGTCGATGAGAGCAGGGAACCATCATTGGCTGCTGTCAGGTACCACAGCGGGAAAATCGCTGAATATGCCAATGCCGTCAGGATGGGGGCTCCATCAGGGCGTCCGTTCAATATGGTCTGGCCGGAGCATGCCTCCAGAATGGTTGTCGCAAGTGCCCTTATCGACATGATCTGGATTGACGGGCACATGAGGCTGGGTGATTTGTGTGCATGCCTGAACTGGGTATGGGAGACATCCGCCGTGGGCAATATGTCCGGGTTCTACCGTTGTGTGGATAGTGTTTGCAGTTATTTGTATGA
>JALFNZ010000032.1 GCA_022774085.1 Bacteroidales bacterium | reverse complement strand
AAGGTCCTGTCCGGTGACGACTCCGTTATATGCTCCTGAGACATCTCCGACATATCCCCTTTCAAAATCAACCTGAATTTTTCCTGCTGCTGCACGGATTCCGTCAAGCGGGATGATTTCTTTCTGAACCTTGAGGGAAGATGAGCCGCCACCGACAGTCATCATCTTGAGGGCATTCTCACCCACGACAAGGATGCGGCCAGGTTTTGTGGCATCAAGAGGAAGCACAGAAGCCTCGTTCTTGAGCAGAACGATACCTTCGTCTGCAATCTGGCGGGCTGCATCATAGTGTTCAGGAGAGCAAAGTGAGCCGAACGGCTTGTCGGTGCGCATTGCAGTGCGGAAAATCAGGCGCAGAACTCTGCGTGCCTTGTCGTTGAGAACTTCCTCCGAAGCCCTGCCGTCGCGCAGTCTTTCAAGATAGGCATCTGCAAGATGATAGGAGTCATACCCGTTGGTCGCGCCCATAGTAAGTCCGTCAGTCCATGTACCAAATTCAAGGTCAAGTCCGTTGGTGATTGCCTGGTCTGTGTCGTGGCAGCCGCCCCAGTCTGAGATTACTGCTCCGTCGAATCCCCAGTCCTTTTTGAGGATATCGTTGAGAAGGTACTGGTTGTGGCACACATGCTGGCCTTTATAGAGGTTGTATGATCCCATGATTGACCATGCTCCTCCTTCCTGAACGGCAGCCTTGAATGCCGGAAGGTATATCTCATAGAGGGTACGGTCGTCAACGACTGCATCGTACTGGTGGCGGAGGGTTTCCTGATTGTTGAGCGCATAATGCTTGACGCAGACTGCAACTCCGTTTTTCTGAACTTCCTGTATATAAGGAACTACCATTTTGGAAGCGAGGTAAGGGTCCTCTCCCATGTACTCGAAGTTACGGCCGTTCAGAGGGGTACGGTAGATGTTCACTCCCGGACCGAGCAGGACGTCCTTCTCACGGAAGCGTGCCTCTTCACCGATGCTTTTGCCATAAAGTGCAGACATATCCTCATTCCAGGTAGCTGCAAGAGCGGTCAGAGCAGGGAATGCGATGCAGGAATCGTTGGTCCAGCCAGCCTGGCTCCACTCGTCCCAGAGTACCTCGGGACGGATACCGTGAGGGCCGTCTGTGGTCCAGAGCTCCGGAATGCCCAGACGTGGAACTCCTGCTGAGGAGAATTTGCTCTGTGCATGGAGGATTTTTACTTTTTCCTCAAGTGTCATACGTGAAAGTGCATCTTCCACCCTTGCTTCAAGGGGCTGGTTTTCATCTAGATACACAGGCTTGTCCGATTTTGTCTGTGCGCATGAGATGGCGAGAGCTGCTGCAAGCGGAAGCAATGCGATTGATTTCAGATTCAATTTCATATTTAATTTTTTATTGATTATTAATTCAAGTTTCTCTTTTCTGAGTACTGACAGGAGGCGTATTATTTTTTTTCAGCCCAAAGCAACGAAGCAATGCTTCTTGCGCTCACACGGGCATTTACATAATAGCCATCACCGGAGAACACCAGCTGCTGGTCACTGTCACTGCGGTTGCAGACAAGTGTGCCGATGGAATTGTCCGGATTGCGGAACATGAGCAGTTCCACTCCCGAAGGAGCATTGTATCCGCTGACCTTCATCATCCTGGCTCCCGGTTTGACAACGGCACTGGCATGGGCCACATTGTACCAATGTGAATTCTTCCTAATCGATTTATAATTGGATGAATCTATGGTAACTCCGCCGAAGCAGGTCTTGCATGAGCCGTCATGAGGGCTGTATGGTCCTTTTTTATCGTCGAGCATCATATTCCAGAGCGTCACTCCCCTGCCTCCTCTCGAAAGCGTTCCGAGGAAAATGTCTGCAAAATCATTCAGCAGGCACTTTGAAAAGTCATAGTTCCACTCTCCGATTGAAGCCTCAGTAAAATAGATGTCCTTTTCCGGATTCGCTGTCTGGATATTATCAAGTTCGGAGACATTGCCTCCGTAATTGTGCCATGCCGAGCCGGCCGCCCATTTGTATGCCTCATTGTCGGCATAGATATTCAACGGATAATTGTCCTGCTTTGGCTTGTCATCATAATTGTAATTATGGTCATACAGAAGAATCTTGACATCGGAAAGGCCGGCGTCAGACAATGCAGGTCCAAGAACCTTTATGAATTCTTTCTGATCCTGCCATGGCATGACCATTGACATTGAATTGCCTGGATTCAGAGGCTCATTCTGCATTGTGATTGCATGAATCTTGAATCCCTCAGACTGCATGGTCTGGATCCATTTCACGAAATACTCAGCATAAACGCCATAACAAGAAGGCTTCAGACGTCCGCCGGTCCAGCTGTTGTTGTCCACCTCGACTCCGACCGGAATATTGAAATTATTTGCATCCCAGTCATTTCCATTAGGCATCTTGCATTTCATCCACCTTGGGCATGACCATGGCGAGCCGATTATTTTCACATCAGGGTTAATGGCGTATATTTCTTTCAGTACAGGAAAAAGAAGGTCCCTGTCTTCCTGATGTACTGCAAAATTTTCAAGCCCTGGAGTGTCGCACCATGTATATTCATCCTTGGTGCAGAAGTCAGAGGCACCGATGCTGACTCTTATCAGGCTTGAGCCGACTTTCTCCTTGGAGAACATCTCGGTCAGGAATGCAGTCCTGTCTTCCTTTGACATGCGCAGAAGGTTATAGCATGAGGCGGTGGTCACGGCAAGACCGAAACCTGCAACTTTTTTTGCATTTGGATCATCCGTGAAAAGGACATGGTTCTTGCTTGAAGAAGGAATGGATGCAAAATCTGAAGTGGACTTTCTGAAAAGATTTTTTGCATCCGCCGAAGTAATGTAGGTCACAACATCCTTTGAATTATCCGGCTGCCCATTCTGTCCCCTGTCATTATTATCAGGCGTGGCGCAACATGCAGCCATAAAACAGGTCGCCGCAAAGATAACAGTTTTAGTGATATTCATTTCTATGAGGTATTAATAGGTTCATGGCCGATTCAATCACAAATTTATGCATTTTTTCGGCTCGCCTGTCACCCTCATTTCAACAATATGGATTGCATTGCCACCCCCGGAATTACATATACCTAATGATCAGCGACTTAAGGTCCCATCAGGAAAAATAAAAAGTGGATTCCCCAGCTACGAGCGTAGGTTGAAAAATCATTATTCCGGAGTGATGCAGCGGCAGATAGCCGCTGCAACTTGCTCTGCGGTCATATCCCGGTCGGTGATGAGAATTGAGTGATAAATGCTGAGTGTAAAATTTGCAATAATAAACTTATATGTTTATTTTTGCAAAAGTGATAATATGAGGCGTGATTTGTTGATTGAATTATTGGAGGTGAAAAGGACAAATCAAATAATGGATGAAATCAGAAAGACTATGATGCCTGAAATGATAATTCAGACTGAATTGTCGGTTTCCATTGCCAACAGGATTTACGAATGTCTTGAACAAAGAAATATGACTCAGAAAGATTTGGCCCGGATGATGGGAAAGACAGAAACGGAGGTAAGCCGCTGGTTGTCCGGGACACATAACTTCACGATAGCGACTATAGCCAAAATCACCAAAGTCTTGGGAGAG
>JALFNZ010000190.1 GCA_022774085.1 Bacteroidales bacterium | reverse complement strand
TTTTTTATTCACGTCAATCTCATTCTGTGGGAATGGTAGGTAGTCGTCACGGCCTACTGTCCAGCTATGGTCATCATAGTTGTTAGGTTTGTACTCCACTTTGAAAGAGTATTTCCATGAATGGTATGTACCATCATTAGGATCATTCGATGGATCCGGAGAAACTGTGAGGTATGGAAGCATCTTAGATTTCTCAGCCAACACTTTAGGAGCATCTCCCCATCTCTTGAGGTCTTGGAAACGGACTCCGTCCATTGCAAGTTCAAGCCTTCTTTCCTTTTTGATGATATCCATGTTGATGTCAGAAATCGGGGCAAGGTTTACACGAGCACGTACTTTGTTCACATATTCCAGAGCAGTAGGATTGTCACCTGTCTGAACGCATGCCTCAGCAGCGAGGAGCAGTACGTCATCGTATTTGAATACCGGAGTATTTGATTGGTTTGCATGCCACATTGAGACATTCTCGTCATCTGTACTGGCAAGCCATTTGAGTCGAAGATAACCCTCTGAGTTGTAATAAGTTTTCTCTGCAGCTATACCGATACCTATCTCCGGAAACTTGGTTATCGGGACAATCCATGCATTAACACGCATACCGTCAACGCCTTCTTCTGCAACGAATGCATCATAGAGGTCTTTCGGAACCTGACACTGACTATAGCCCTGAGCATTGAACTTGTAGAAATTCTTTGCGTCTGAACCCATGTTGAATCCGAGTGCGAAAGGCCAGTTCCAGAGGATTCCGTGCCATCCGTCCTGATCATAGGCAGTACTCATGTCGTAGTGACGTACGTGCTCGTAAACATACTCCTCACATCCGTTAGCCTGAGGATGATAGAATGTGGTAATATCGCTGATAAGGTCAAAGTTGCCAGATTTGATGACATCCGTCAGAACAGTCTTTGCTTCTGCATATTTGCCTTGATACATATAGGCCTTGCCAAGAAGGGTTCTTGCAGCATCGATTGTGAAGCGTGCAGAGCCATTCTTATCACCAATTCCCTGACGCTGAGTAAGTTTTCCTCCCTTGATAATGTCATTTAACTCATCTTCAATGAATTTCCATATTTCAGCAATTTCAGTGTTCTCCACCTGGAATTCATCAGCTGTCTTGAGCACTTTAGTCACTAGCGGAACTCTTCCCCATAGGGTTACAAGGTCGTAATATGAAAGAGCACGCAGGCCACGGCACTCGGCAATATTGCGAGCCTTGATTTCACTGTCCTCAGGATTAAATTTCTCAAGAACGAGGTTTGCAAGATATATGGAGCTGTAATACTCATCATAAATAATTCTGAACCAGTCATTTGTAGTCACAAGGTGCATTTCCCAGATCTGCTGGAG
>JALFNZ010000065.1 GCA_022774085.1 Bacteroidales bacterium | reverse complement strand
GTCCAAGCACTTCAGGCAAAGCCGTGATATTCACGGCAAGCACCCATAATGCAATTCCAAGATATGTCAGGGCCATGAAAGGAACGATGTAAGAACAAACTTTGGCTATTCGCTGGATTCCTCCGAAAACGACAGCAAGTGCAAGGGCAGACAGCGCCAAAGCCATTACCATCGGCGGAACGGAGAATGCCTCGGTGAATGCGGAGGAAATTGTGTTGGCCTGCACCATATTGTTCGTCAGGCCGAACTGGGCAAGAATCGCCACTGCAAAAATTACTGCAAGCCAACGCTTCTTAAGTCCCTTGGTGATATAGAAAGCAGGTCCTCCTATGAAGGAATCCTTGGCTTTGCTTTTGAACAACTGTGCCAACGTACATTCCACAAATGTGTTCACACTGCCTATCAGGGCCATAACCCACATCCAGAAAATGGCTCCGGGTCCTCCGATTACAATTGCAGTGGCTACTCCGGCAAGATTTCCAGTTCCCACTCGTGAGGCCAGAGAGACCATGAAAGCTTCAAATGCACTGACTCTTTTTTCTTCGGTATTCAACTTGCCTTTGTCTGCCTTGAACAAGAGCCTGAACATCTCACCTATCATGGTGAACTGGACGCCTTTTGTCTTGATAGTGAACCACAAACCGGCTGCTGACAAGACAAGGACCATGACGGTAGCCATCGGAGCATTGATATTGTTCAGAAAATCAGCTATAGTTTTTTGCATGGCATAGAATCTTAAAGTACAAAAATAAACATTTTTTCCTTAAGTCAATACCATAGCATGAAGCCGCAGGCACAACAATCTTGTGCCTGCGGCTTCATTTCACGTGATTATTTACAAATATTCGAAAGATTATTTCAAGTATGCATCCTCAACCACCTTTGCGCTGCGGTTGATAAAGTCACTAAGTGCTTTGCCTTTGAGCATTCCGTTGGCCAGGAGTGCAAGGTCTGAAATCTGCCTGAGAATCTCGTTGGACTCGGCAAATGCTTTCAAATCTGCCTTATGAGCCTCTGAAGCAGCATCCTTGGCATCCCTTACGGTCTTCTTGACCTCTTCAGAAGCATCCTTGTCAGCATCAGGGATGACATCCTCAGGTTTCACCTGAGCCTTCTTGGCATCCATAATCTTGGCTACCAGAGGGTTCTGCATATTGACAGTGATATTGTAGGAAGCAGGCATCTGTCCATAGAAATTCATTCCTCCTCCCATTGCAGACATTTCACGGTAACGACGCATGAATTCGCTCTGGGTAATGAGAAGCGGAGCGGCATTCTCTCCCAGGTTGTCAGCCTGAACATAATATTCATTTTCCGAAGGCATCACTACACGGAAAATCTCATTGAGGTCATTCCTCTCTGCATCAGAGAGTTCCGGACGGATCTTGTCTTCCTTAACGATAAGGTTGTCAACGCTGTCTGAGTCAACCCTCGCAAATTTGGCATTCTCAATCTTGGTTTCAAGAAGGTTCACAAAGTGGCTGTCAAGCTGGCAGTCCATCAGAAGTACATCATAGCCTTTGGCCTTGGCTGCTTCAATATATGAATATTGAGCCTCGGTGTCAGTTGCATAAAGGAATACAACCTTTTTGTCCTTGTCTGTCTGCTCTGCCTCAATGGCCTTCTTGTAATCTTCGATGCTGAAGTATTTGTTGTCAGTGTTTTTCAGAAGAGCGAATTTCATAGCTCTGTCGCAGAATTTTTCCTCTGACAACATTCCATACTCGATAAAGAGCTTGAGGTTGTCCCATTTGTTTTCCCACTGCTCCCTCTCATTCTTGAAGATATCTTCCAGTCTGTCAGCGACTTTCTTTGTGATGTAAGTGGATATCTTCTTCACGTTCGCATCACTCTGAAGATAGCTTCTTGACACGTTCAGAGGAATGTCCGGTGAGTCGATTACACCGTGAAGGAGCGTAAGGAAGTCCGGAACGATATTGTCAACCGAGTCGGTCACGAACATCTGGTTGCAATAGAGCTGGATCTTGTTGCGTGAAATCTCTACATTGTTCTTAATCTTAGGGAAGTAGAGAATACCGGTGAGGTTGAACGGGTAGTCCACATTCAGATGGATGTAGAAAAGAGGATCCTCCTGCATCGGGTAGAGGTTGCGGTAGAACTCCATATAGTCTTCTTCCTTGAGTTCTGACGGTTTCCTTGCCCAAAGCGGCTCGATTTTATTGATAACATTATCTTTCTCAGTATCAACATATTTACCATCCTTCCACTCCTGTTCCTTACCGAATACTACCGGCACCGGCATGAACTTGCAATATTTGTTGAGCAGTCCCTGAATGCGGTTTTTCTCAGCATATTCCTTTTCCTCATCGTCGATATAGAGGGTGATTACGGTTCCTCTGTCGGTCTTGTCGCAAGGTTCCATCTCATATTCAGGCGAACCGTCACATGACCATTTGACTCCCTTGGCTCCTTCTTTCCATGAAAGGGTTGTGATGGTGACTTTTCTGGCAACCATGAATGCCGAATAGAAGCCAAGTCCGAAATGTCCGATGATGCTTGAAAGCTGATCTTTATATTTTTCGAGGAATTCTCCAGCAGATGAGAATGCTATCTGGTTGATATATTTGTCAACCTCTTCCTCTGTCATTCCGATACCGTTATCAATGATTTTCAAAACTTTAGCATCCTCGTCGAGTTCAACTCTCACTTGAAGTTCACCGAGTTCGCCTTTGAATTCGCCTGATGAGGCGAGGGCTTTCATTTTCTGGGTTGCGTCCACTGCATTTGCTACGAGTTCACGAAGGAAGATTTCGTGGTCTGAATAAAGGAATTTCTTGATTACCGGGAATATGTTCTCGGTGGTTACGCCTATTTTTCCTGATGTTGCCATAATTATTTTGTTTACATTTTGTTCTTTCAAATCCCTCGATTTCGCTCGGGATGACATCCGGAATGTCAAAATGCGTTCCAACAAAAAAAAGACTGACGATTTGTCAGTCTTTTTTATTTATCTGTCATGAAAATTTATCTATACATGAACCTTTTGATACTCATCTTAGGAGTCTTCTCAAACGGCTCTGCAACTCTTTCTGCCCTTGACAGCTTGCTGTATGACGGCATGCTCTTGTTCACTTCAGCAACTATGCCTGCAAGAACGGCAGCCTCGTCAGCGCCATCAGCCTTGAGTTTGTCAGCATCAAGATAAACAAGGGCAAACAACCTTGATTTCCTGTCAACTACCACTGATTCAATGACATATTGCTGATT
This sequence comes from Bacteroidales bacterium, assembly GCA_022774085.1. Lineage (GTDB taxonomy): Bacteria > Bacteroidota > Bacteroidia > Bacteroidales > UBA932 > Cryptobacteroides. The sequence continues at coordinate 3,168 of JALFNZ010000065.1, read as the reverse complement.
GTTCACCACTGCTTCAATTTCCTCAGGATAGATATTCTGTCCGTTTGCAGAGAGAATCATATTCTTGCTGCGGCCACGGATGAAGATATTTCCTTCTGCATCAATGACACCAAGGTCACCTGTATTCATCCATCCGTCAGCTGTAAATGCCGCCTTGGTAGCCTCCTCGTTCTTGAAATATCCGCTCATGATATTGGTACCGCGGGCCTGGATTTCACCAACTACATTAAGAGGGTCTTCCGAGTCGATACGGACCTCTGCACAGTCAACTGCCTTTCCGCATGAATGCGGTACGAATGACTGCCATGGAGCATAGGCCAGAAGAGGAGCAGCCTCAGTCATGCCATAACCCACCGTAAATGGAAGCTTGAATTTCTTGAACCATTTCTCAACATCTGGATTGAGCGCAGCACCTCCCATGATGATGCTTCTCAGATTGCCTCCGAAAGCATTCAAGAGCGTATTTCTTATTTTCTTGAAAATGAGCTGATTGACTCCTGGTATTGCAGTCAGCACCTTCATCACAGGCTTGTTCAGGACAGGAAGGACCTTGCTTTTGAAAACCTTTTCCATCACAAGAGGCACAGTGATCATAAGGTATGGCTTGACGTCTGCCATAGCAGCAAGCAGGAGTGCCGGAGTAGGAGTCTTGCCAAGATAATAGACACTCGATCCGCCGCAGAGAGGATAGATGCACTCGAACATCATTCCGTACATGTGGGCCATTGGAAGCATAGATACAATCTTGTCTTCAGGATATGAACGCAGGTTGGTCTGTCCGAACTCCACATTTGCACTGATGCACCCATAACGAAGCATTACGCCCTTTGGTGCACTGGTAGTTCCTGAAGTATAGTTGATGATTGCGAGTTCTTTGTCATTTCCATCAGGATAGCATACATCTTCCTTGCTGAATCCCCCAGGATACTTTGCCTTGAATGCCTCATCAAGACTGGCATGTGCCGCAGTAATTTCTTCTTTTGCAGAATAAAGAAGGGAAAAGTCGTTTGCAGACAATACGGCTTTCACAGCAGGCATCTTACTGATATCCAACTTTTTCCATATATCATTATCGGTAATCAGAGCAACGCTCTCAGAATGGTCGACAAGGGCATTGACACTGTCAGGATGGAAATCTGCAAGGATAGGAACCGCCACTGCCTCGAATGAATTGATGGCAAAAAGGCTGATGCCCCAGCGTGCCGAGTTCTTGGCGCATAAAGCCACCTTCATTCCTTTTTTCAGACCGGCTGTTTCAAAAAAGATGTGCAGACGGGCTATCTGTTCGGCTGTTTGTCCGAATGTAAAAGTTTCTCCACGGTAGTTGCAAAGTGAAGGTCTGTCCCAATTCTGTTTGACAGCTTCTTCAAAACGTTTCAGATAATGCTTCATATCAGGTAGTATTGCTAAATTCGAAAACAAATACAAATTTACGAAATAATTACGTTTGAATCAGAATATTTTCGAAGTTTTTGATTAAGTTTGTGCGAACTGCCCATCATGCAGTTGTTTGAGATATGAGAAATATACCTATAGTAGCACTTATATATGATTTCGATGGCACGTTGTCACCCGGCAACATGCAGGAATTCGGATTCATCCAGGCTATCGGGAAAAAGCCAAGGGAGTTCTGGGAAGAGAGTGATGAGATTGCCATAGGCCAGGATGCCAGCAACATACTCAGCTACATGAAACTTATGTTTGATGAGGCACGTGAGGCAGGAATCAAGCTGCGCCGCAGTGATTTCAAGAAGTTCGGGAAAAGCATAGAACTTTTCGACGGAGTCAAGGATTGGTTCCGTCTGATCAATGCATATGGACGAAGAAAAGGCGTGAAAGTGGAGCATTACATCAATTCCTCCGGGCTTGCAGAAATGATTGAGGGCACTCCCATTGCAAAGGAATTCAAGAGAATATTCGCATGTTCATTCCTTTACAATGAAGCAGGAGAAGCTGAGTGGCCTGGAGTTGCTGTTGACTATACCGCCAAAACTCAGTTTTTGTTCAAGATCAACAAAGGCATTCTGAGCATACGCGACAACAAGCTCGTGAATGAAAGCCAGGCTGAGGAGAACAAAAGGGTGCCTTTCCCGCATATGATTTATTTCGGTGACGGAGAGACCGATGTGCCATGCATGAAGATTGTCAAGATGTTCGGAGGCCATTCCATTGCCGTTTACAACCAGAAGAACAGCCACAAGAAGGCTGTGGCAAAGACTCTGTTCAAGCAGGGACGCGTCAATTTCATTACTCCGGCTGTCTATACAAAGGAAAGCAGGACTTACGAAATAGTATGCGCCATCATAGACAAAATCAAGGCTGACTACTCTTTGGCGTTGCTGGCAAAGAGTAAATAAGCCTTGATTCTTCAGATTTCTCCACGCGCTTAGCCTGGTCGAAATGACAGGATGGCCGAGTGGCCGGAATGACAGGAGGCGCTAGAGGCAGTTGACGACGAGTTTGGAATATGCTCTCTCCACCTTGGCCAGGGCTTCTTCTACTGTCTTGTCTGTAGCCAGAAGCACTCCTACCCTGCGGTGACCTGCAATCTCCGGTTTTCCGAATATTCTGATCTGAACACCCGGTTCTTCAAGTACCTTCTCCAGATTGCAGAACTCATATTCTTTTGTATTTCCTTCAACGACAATAGCTTTGGAAGCTGACGGACCGTAAAAACTGACCTCAGGGATCGGCAAGCCAAGGATTGCGCGGGCATGTAGTGCAAACTCAGACATATCCTGTGAAATCATGGTAACCATTCCCGTATCGTGAGGACGTGGTGATACTTCACTGAAAATCACGTCATTGCCGACAACGAACAATTCGACTCCGAAGATACCGTAACCACCGAGGGCGTCAGTGATGGACTTGGCAATATGCTGGGCCTTTCTGATAGCTTCATAAGACATCATCTGAGGCTGCCATGATTCACGATAGTCTCCGTCAACCTGATGATGGCCGATAGGGTTCAGGAAAGTGGTTCCACCACAATGGCGAACGGTCAGCAGGGTAATTTCATAATCAAATTTCACAAAGCCCTCAACGATAACCTTTCCGCTTCCGGCACGTCCTCCTTCCTGGGACACATGCCATGCACGGTCGATGTCCTCAGGGGATTTCACCGTACTCTGGCCGTGACCTGATGAACTCATCACCGGCTTAACAACG
>JALFNZ010000094.1 GCA_022774085.1 Bacteroidales bacterium | reverse complement strand
ATCTGTCTCAGCCATTTTCGAGAAGAATACGTTTCCTTCACTCTGTTTTGCCTTGAAGAAATCTGCATATGTTGCAGATGCACCCTTCTGTACGATGGTGGTGAGAATATAAGGCTTGTACTCTTCTTTAATATCTCCTGTTCCATCAGGGCCTGTAAACAGGTCAGAGTCAGGAACCGCAACTTTGAGTGATGCAGGGAGTGCAAGGATATATGCAGTTCTAGGCTCTGTTGATGTGTTAGGACTTACCTTGAGCTGGTAAGATACTGTCTGAATCTTGCTCGGATCGTCGTTGTCCCATGCTCCGTTTGGAGCAGTAAGTTCAACCCAGTTGTAAACATAGCCGTCAGGATTTGAATACCACCATTCACCATTGAAATATGGAAGAAGCACCTGAATACCATTGGCAGAAGTAATGTTCTTGAAAAGTACGTCCTGTTCTGTGCCCATGTCATTGACATATTTGCCGGCAGAAGTAAATTCAATTGTCTGAGGGAAAGAAGAAGTTATATAATTCTTTGTCTGAGGAAGTATCACCTCGAATGAGATCATTTCATTCTCTCCTCCAAGGAATACAACATTTCCTTTCTGCTCCTCAAGAGAGATTTTCTCAATATTAGCTGTAAGTCTGAACTCTACAGTGCCGTTACGCAGTGCTTTGTCGTCGGATAGGCCGACAGTCTCAAGCCACTCAGGAAGTTCTGCCAATTCCCATGGAAAGTCTGCTGTAACCTTGAGGGCCATCTGGTAGAAATTCAGGTCTGCAGGCCATACAAGGTTCAGACTTGACCCTGTGGCGAGAGCTGCTTCCTCATATTCATACAGCAATTCTCCGTCCGCAGAAGGAAGGAAGCCATATTCATCACTTTTTGCAACCCATACGGCAATGTTTCTGTCTTTGGATCCACGGACCAGAGTAGCGATAGTCTTTGACTGTTCTTTCATTGTTAGAATCACTTCACATGTCCTTACCTTGTCATACTCCTCAACATCAGAAACTACGATAGTGACATCCTGTCCTTGGGTAGCTTCTCCTTTGATTTTGCTCACAGGCTGCTTTCCTTCTCCCTCTTCCATCCAGAACCATGCAGAGCCTCCTTCTGATTTGAGTTCAAGTTCCCAATCCAGATTGGCAACGATTCTTACGGTCTGCCTGTCACCAGGATTGACATTTTTAGTGCCTATTCCCTCCGGGAATTCAGGCTCCACAGGAACCTCGTTCTGAGGTTTTTCACAACCGGCTGCAATAAAGAGTGCAAGAGCAGCCATAAGTGTAGATTTGATTGCTTTCATATGTATGTATATTTTCATTATTCGATGATTCTTATTCACTATATCCCGGCATTCCTTCATTGTATAGTCTGCGTGCCTCTGCATCGCTTACGAACTCCATTACATTGTAGAAATGACCTACACTTCCATAAGGGTCACCCAATGTCTCAACGTAAAGTTCAGTCCATACATAGAGATATTTACCATAAGTATAGAAGTTTGAAGTATAAAGACTGCTGTTCCTTACAAGTATCTCATTATCACCATATGAGATTCCAAAGAAAGAATACTCGTCAGCGGCCGCCTGGCCTTCAGGAACGGTAACATACTGGTTGAGAGGCTCTTCCGGATGGAATACCATCTCAATATCATAGCCATCCTTGAACATGTTACGGCAAATCACGACCGGATTTTCCCCTTCTGTCTTCACCTCGCATTTGACCAGACGCTGGTATGAGCCTGTCATGCTGTACTGATAGAGGAACATTGATGAGAATACGCACCAGCCGGTGAAATCTTCAAGTCTGAAAGGATCCACTCTCTGGAGAACTGCCTTTGTCCTGTTTCCATATAAAGGCATCTGTACCTCCTCCGGAGCGATGAGCTGCAATGTCAGATATACAGGTGATGCGGGATCAAGATTTTCGTAGAGTCCCCTAACCTTTACATCAGCCCTTGTCTGACCTGCAGGAATGGTCACGGTGTTTGACTCTATGGTGTAGTGAAGTTTCTCTACAGCCTGATCCTGAACATCAATGACTTCCACAGCAAAAGTCCTGTCGTAGTCCCTTGTGACCGTCGAAACGACAGGAATACTGAAAGTTGCCAGGTCCCCCTCCTGGACGGCATAGGTCTGGAGAGTGTCGGCAAACATCACATACTCGGCATCGTTGTATGTGATATACTCCTCCTGGCAGGAAATTGCAATGCAACCCATCGCCAGCAGGAACATAGTTGAATATTTATATATAGTCTTCATCATCAGTTGCTTTCGTTTCCTTTAATTTCTGAGCCGGGAGCCTCGATTTCGTGCCTTGGAATAGGCCATACGAAAAGTGCATTGTCCTTGTTCACCTTCAGAGTGCTACCGTCCTCCTGGGATTCAGACTGAGGTGTACGCTCAAATCCCATTCCCCAGCGTTTGAGGTCGTTCAGACGAAATCCTTCCATGTAAAGTTCACGAACCCTTTCATTGCTGATAGTCTCAAGCCAGTTCTCGGCATTCACTCCGATATTTCCACCAGTAGTGTAGCGCGACTGGCGAAGGACAGTAAGGTCAGATGAAGCCAGATTGTACTTGCCCTGACGGCAATATGCCTCGGCACGAATCAGGTACTGCTCGGCAAGACGAAGCGGTTTCGGCATGTTGACATGGTAGATCTTATTGGAAATGAATGATTCATTACCAATGTATTTTATGAGCAGAGGCCACTCCAGGGCACTTTCATATCCTGTCTTGATAGTCGAGAAATATGCACCGTACCTGTTGTCACCTGAGGCATAGAGGTTCAGAGCACTTTGTGCAGGCACATAATCCGGATAATAATAGTGATAATCCTTCGTAAAGTTCAGGAATACCTGACCGAGGGCTCCGCCATAAGATGTTGGAGTAAAACCGATCCTCCAAATAATCTCATATGATGAGTCGTTGGTCCAAAGGTAATTGAGGAAGGTCTGTGTACTTGTCACGTAGGCACGTGAATTTGCAAGGGTGAAAGTACCCGACTCGATGACCAGTGTCGAATATTTGACGGCATTGTCCCAATCCTGCATGAACAGGGCTACCCTTGCCCTTATCGCACATGCTGCAGCATGGGTGAAATAATAATTGTTGTAGCTGTCATATTCTTCATCAAGCAGTTCCATCGCTTGCTCAAGATCAGAAATCACCAGAGAATATGATTCGGCAAGTGTTGCACGTCGCACCGGTTCTGATTCTGACCATTTGGTTCTGATGACAACGCCACCGTCTGCTACATCCTTAGTTTCATCTGAATAAGCCTTGCAATAGCATTTGATAAGTTCAGAATATGCCAGGGCTCTTGCACAGAGGACTTCTCCCTTGTAATAGTCCAAAGCAGTAATCTCTCCGTCATCAGTCAGGCTTGCCTTAAGGTTGTCATACTTTTCAAGGAAGAAATTGCAGCGACCGATTATTTTGTAAAGTGCAGCATAGACCGAACCGATTTCAGAATCGGTGGAACGGATGTTCCAGCGCCAGAATTGGCCATATTTGTTGGAGTTGCCTTTTACCGCATAAACAAGGTCGGACTGGATATCCGGGCACAAGGTAAGGTGTCCGCTGTACAGCGATCCGCTCATGAATGCCGAGTAGATACCTGTCAAAGTCTGCTCCGCGTCATTGAAAGTCTGCATGCCTTCGCTTTCCTCAATGTAATCACCCGGCATTTTCTCCAGACAGGAAACAAGGCTGAATGCAAGGATAACAACCGCAGCAGTCCTATATATATATGTCAAAAATCTGTTCATAATTCCATTCATATCAGAAAGTCAAATCAAGTCCGAAAGTAAACTGACGCGACATAGGATACTGTGCCGCATATACATTGAATGAGCTCTCCGGATCCAGACCTGAGAATTTGGTGAAAGTCAGAAGGTTCTGACCCTGTACATATACCCTCACTCCCCTGAGGAAACCTGTTTTCCTGAGAAGGTTCTCAGGAAGGGAATAACCGAGCATCAGGTTCTTAAGACGAAGGAATGAAGCATCTTCAAGGAGCCTGCTGTCAAATTCGGTATATACGCCGTGACGTGGGATGTCGGTTACATCACCCGGCTGTTTCCATCTTTCAAGGAGTCTTCTGGACTGGTTGTAGGATGCGAAACGTCCGTTGGACTCATCAAAATAGCGGTCATTGTTGACCATCCATCTGTCTGCGACCCAACTGAACTGTGCAGAAAGCACCAATCCTTTCCATGAAAGTGAAGTACCGAAACCGCCCTGCCATGGAGCAAAGTAACTCTTTCCAATCAGCACCTTGTCCTCGTCCTTCAATTCATTTGTAATGTTGCCGTTCTTGTCATACCAGAGAGCATCCCCGTTTGCAGGATTGACGCCGGCATAGCGGTTCATATAGAACTCGCCCAGAGGATGTCCCACTACCAGTTTCGTATTGGTATTTGACATTTCATACTCTGTGACGCCATTGTACAATTCCTTGATTCTGTTATGGTTATATCCTGCATTGGCATTTACGGACCAAGCAAAGTCCCTTATTGCAAGTACAGTTGCATTGACATTGATCTCGAATCCCCTGTTGACCATCGCACCGATATTTGACCATTTGAAGCCATATCCGTTTGAATCAGCATAGGAAAGAGGAACCTGCATGAGCATGTCTGTGGTCTTCTTGTTATAAAGTTCAAAGTCCACATTGAGTCTGTTCCAGAATCCCATATGGAAGGCAAGGTTAGTCGTCCACGTGTTCTCCCAAGTGAGAGATTCGTTTCCAGGCTGAACCGGCGCAACACCAGCATCACCTACATAGTCATAACCACCTCCGATAAGAGGGAGATGCTCATAATTAGGAATTTCAGAGTTTCCTGAAGTACCGCTGCTAAGTGCAATCTGAGCATTGGTGAGCCAATTCCTCGTGTGGGCGGCAAATGCTTCGTTCCTGAGGTTCCACATCAGTCCGACTGAACCGAAAGCTCCCCAGCGGTTGTTCTTTCCGAAACGAGAAGATCCATCGGTACGTACCGAGAAGTCAGCATAATAACGGTCAGCATAGTTGTACTCTCCCCTTCCGAAGAATGACACTGTCGAATAGTCTGACGTAGAAGTGCTTGACCATCCTGTTGCGCGTGTTCCGGTAGATATGTCAGTGAGCTTATTGTTGGACTGTCCTGCCGTAGTGACCGAAAATCCTTCACTGTGATATGTCAGGGCCTCCTGACCGAGAAGGAAGTTGAAGTCGTGGATGTCATCAATGGCAAAACGGTAAGTCAACGTATTCGAAATCTGGAGTCTGAGTGCATCGGAAGAACTTCTTGCTGCACTTCCATCCCCCTGGTTAGGCATGTATTCAGGATAAGACTGGCTGAAACCTGTCGAGTGGGAATAGTCAACACCGAACTGGGATTTGAATACCAGATTCTTATAAAGGGTAAGCTCTGCAAAGACAGTTGAAATGGCTTTATACTTTTTGTATTTGAGAGGATTGTTCTCAAGCCACTCCAAAGGGTTCTGACCGGTTCCGTTCCACGATCCGTCCTCAATGCTGGCAAGTGAACCGTCTGCTTTGAAAGGATTGTAATATGGAAGCATGAACCTGGACGCCGAAATAGGAGTAAGAAGGTTGTAACTTCCCTCATCAGCCTGCATGATGTTCTGATAGTTGAACATCGTATTGGTTCCCATCTTCAACCATTTGGCCATCACCTGCTCAAAATTGAAACGCATCGAATAACGCTCGAATCCGGAACCGGGTGCAATACCGTCCTGATTATAATAACCTCCTGAGAAATAGTAGTTTGTCTTGTCGTTGGCTCCTGAAACAGATAGTTCATAGCTCTGCAGGAGTGCGTCGTCCTTATAGATGGCATCCATCCAGTTGACATCAGTCCGGCGGAGATAGTCATAGTCCTTTCCGGAGTCGAGGCCGATTTCCTGTTCATACTGGATACGCTCTTCGGTATTCATCAGGTCCCACTTGCCTTGGGCTATGGCTGAGATACCGAGCTGCATCCTGTAATTGATCACAGGTCTGTCCATGTTCCTTCCCCTCTTGGTCGTGATTACAATCACACCGTTTGCAGCACGTGCACCATAGATGGAGGTAGAGGATGCATCCTTCAGCACAGACATGCTCTCAATGTCCGCAGGATTGATGGTATTGAAATCCGATGCGGAAATGGCAACACCGTCCAGAATGTAAAGAGGAGCTGTTCCCGAGTTGATGGAGTTGGTACCACGGATGGTCATGGTTGCGGAAGAACTTGGTTCACCGGTGTTTGACAAGACCGTAAGTCCGGCGACCTGCCCCTGAAGGGCCTGGTCGAATGCCGCTGTCGGAGTGCTTTCCAACTTATCTGACTTGACTGTCGAGACCGAACCGGCTACAGTTCCCTTCTTCCTTACTCCATAAGCGATGACCACAACATCGTCAAGCCTCATGCTCTCGGTTTTCATCGCAACATCATACCTGAATGTTTCAGACTGTGGGACAACTACTTTCTCATCAAGAAAACCTATGCTGGAAAAAACCAGTTCGGTGCCGGGAGCGACCTCAATGGTATAGTCTCCGTCGAGCGAGGTTATGACCCCGACTCCCGGACCGGCCATTACGGCCACTCCCATCAAAGGAAGTCCGTCATCGGCAGAGGTCACGATACCGCTGACCTTGACGGCCTGCTGAGCATGAAGCAATCCGCTCCCTGCCAGCACAAATGCCGCTGCCGCGAGAATTAATTTCTTTATTTTATCCATTATTATTTATTAATAATTTGTCGAATCATTAAAATTTCATTCGCAAAAGACTACAAAGTTACAGCCTTATTTATTAATAAACAAATCAATTCAACCATTTGATAATCATGTATGGCGGCAGTGAACGGATATAAAAATGGGGAAAAATACGAAAGTGTAAGCTACACCGTAATATTATTCGGAAAAACACCCGAATAACCATTACTTAGCTTACACTTTCCAAGCAATTTTGAATACTGATTACAAACACAAAAAGTTATGGGAAAGAGTATTCTGTCACATTTTTTACACCAGGAAGGCCAAAATATGCCTCAACAATGTCACCACGCACCATCACTTTCCTTCCAAGAAGCTCAGGATTGTCCACAAGGTTGAGCGCATCCCTTACACTTCCAGCAGGCAGGCTTACTGACATACCTGACGAGCGGTCAATTATACTTGAACGGGGCCCTATGAGAATATTAGTCCTTGACGAGAAAGGCGGATCATATTTCGCCGAAGCAGATGTAAGGTCACCTCCGACAATATAGCCACATACCCAGACTTCGGTTGAGCCGACGGACTCCCTTGCCTGTGCTATGGTCATGGCATCATCGGAACTGCCACCGGAACTCTCTCCTTCCCCCACAACGAAAGAAGCATCGGTCCAGACTCTCGACGTATCTATGGATATTGAAATCCCCTCCCTGGAAGGGCTTGAAGGAACGACGGCTCCCACGCTGATGGCAAGCATGTCACGGGCAAGCAAAGTCCTGGACATGAGGGTTTGTTCCTGCTGGGATGTGGACATTACCAACGATACAGTTCCAGGGCTGAAATATGCAGTGCGTTTTTCTGAATAACCGTACATGAGCTTCCCTTGAGATGATTTCAGGAAAAGGACTGAATTGGGGCATGCAGTCAGAAACTCAGGAGCAATCTTCAGTTTCACCCCGCAATTTTGCTGGGTGCAGAGCAATTTGACACTCACTACCCCACCGGAAGGCACTACTACACATTGTTCATCTCCGAACTGCGGCGAAGAAAAGGCCGGGACCTTGAATTCAGATGACAGTACCGATACTGTGCAACTCCCGCTGCTTGTCTTTATAACCTCCGGTGAATCGCCGTATTTCCCCTCATATATGATTTTTCCGGACGGATCTTTGACAGTAAGCAAAAAATCACTTGTGTCCGGCAGGTCCAGCCCTGCACGTGTCATGACTCTGTATGAATTATCGAATGATATTCTGATTTCCCCTTGATGCATTCCTGGATAGTCATCACACGAAACGGTCAGAAAACACACTGACAAAAAAGCCAGCGATAAAAAGATGTGGAAAGTCAAACAATTTTTCATAATCAATCTCCTCTTGTCTGTTAGCCGGCAACTTCGCCGCCGGACACAAAAATAGATTGGGTTTTCCACAAAAAATGATTAAAACAGAAAAATGAAACTATCAATTTTTTTTGATAGTGTTTTTATTTGTTTTTAATAAAAATTCACGGGATAATCGCATCACTGCGATCACCCCGCTACTTAACCTAAACTTAAACTATGAAAAACTTCGTTGCAAATATACAGATAATTAATTAATTGTCAATATCTACAGTACGAATTCTTGCATATTTAAGTATCAAAATCTTTTCTCCGTAGTCATCAAATGTTATTTTTGCTTTCATATCGGTTGCATTTCCTGTTATTTCGATAATATTTCCGAAACCGAAACGATTATGTTCTATCCTCTGACCCGCCCTCAATTCGAGTATTGGAGTGGGGATGAAATCCGCATCCGGAGTACGTTTGGGAACCGGTTTCATCGCTCTGACAGGGATTGGTCCGGCTGGTCTGTCGGTTTTAGCTTCGCTTCTACGCTGAGATTCCGGCCTGCGTTCACTCTGAAGTTTTGATGACTGGCCATAACGCCATGACTGGAAACCGGCCTGAGATTTCGGCTTGCCCCAATTGGACCGGAAATCCTCATTTCCCCTGGTGCCGACATCCGAATCCTCAGGATTAAGAGGGTTTGCTATAAATTGTTCGTCAACCTCCCTGACAAAACGACTCGGAGAATTGCTCTCATGCTTGCCGTTTCTCATCCTCGTAGATGCAAAAGACAACTGCAGGGCAGTCTTCGCCCTTGTCATTGCGACATAGAACAATCTTCTTTCCTCTTCTATTTCGTTTTCTGATGCAAGGAAACCTCCCGATGGGAAAATATTCTCTTCCATTCCCGCCACAGTCACATAAGGGAACTCCAATCCCTTGGATGAATGTATGGTCATAAGGGCAATTTTGTTGGCGGAATCCTCGTCATCTTCCATATCCACGGCACTGAGCAACGATACATTTTCAAGATAATCTCCCAATGTGACCACATCGAAGTCGGAATCAGCCAGCTCCGTCCCTTCCACGACCATGCCATCTGCCTGCATCTGTTCGAACATCTCATTATGTTTTTCCTCTATGTATGCAGAGACGCTGTTCAGGAGTTCCTCCACATTGGCGGTTCTGGACTGTCCCTCGATGCTGTTGTCACTTTTATAAAACATAAGGAGTCCGGATTCGATGGCAAGTGCGGCAGCCACATCCTTGGCATCATCTTTCTGGGCCCTGAGCGCAAACTTGCCCATCATCTCGCAGAATTCCCTTATCTTCCTGACAGCCGCAGATTTCAAACCGAATTTTTCCAAATCATCAGAGTATGCTGCCCTGAAAAGAGACAGTTCATGTTCTTTGGCAGCAGCTGAAAGGGCAGTAAGCGAAGTGTCTCCGATGCCCCTGGCCGGTTTGTTGACTATCCTCTTGAAAGATTCATCATCATTAAGGTTGACTGCCAGTTTGAAATAGGCCATCATATCCTTCACCTCGGCTCGGTCAAAGAATGAATTTCCCGAATATATTATGTAGGGAAGGTTGCGTTTACGCAGAGCCTCCTCAAGAGAGCGGGATTGTGCATTTGTCCTATATAATATGGCGAAGTCCTGATACTTTGCATGATCCGACTGGATGCGGGAAATAATCGAAGATGCAATAAGCAGTGCTTCTTCCTGTTCAGTGTAAGCCTTTATAAGACGTATCTTCTCTCCTTGGTCACCCATGGAGAAACAATTCTTCGGAATCCTTGCAGAGTTCCTGGCAATCAATGAATTGGCCGCATCAACGATTACTTTTGTCGAACGGTAGTTCTGCTCAAGCCGGAAGATATGATGTTGAGGATAATCCTTTCGGAAATTGAGGATATTCTCAATCTTGGCACCACGGAAGGCATAAATGGACTGTGAGTCATCACCGACCACACACAGATTATGATGGAACTGGCTCAGCTTTTTCAAAATCAGATACTGCGCGAAATTGGTGTCCTGATACTCATCCACCATAATATAGTCGAATCTCGAAGCTATGGACTCCATGGCTGATGGATTATCCCTCAGCAAAACGTTCATATTCAACAGGATGTCATCAAAGTCCATAACCCCGGATTGTTTGCATTTTGCCGAATACAAATCATAAATGTCACATATCTTCGGTTTCTTTGATGCCGCATCCCTTTCCATGGCTGCGTTGTTCCTCCTGTATGCGGAGGCAGTGACAAGATTGTTCTTTGCCATGGATATGCGTCCCAGCACATCCTTAGGCTTGTAAACTTTCTCGTCAAGCTGTAGTTCTTTCAGACAAGTCTTGATTGCACTGATTGAATCACTTGTGTCATAAATCGTGAAAGATTGCGGATATCCGAGACTATCCGCAAATTCTCTTAGAAATCTGATGAAGATGGAATGGAATGTCCCCATGAAAAGCTTGCGGGCCTTCATCGGTCCCACCATAAGGGCTACCCTTTCCTTCATATGAGAGGCCGCCTTCTTCGTGAATGTCAAAGCAAGGATTCTGCCGGGATCTCCCCCGTTTGCAAGAATATAGGCTATTCTGCTCGTCAGCACCCTCGTCTTACCAGATCCCGCACCTGCCACTATCAGCACCGGTCCGTCCACACAACTTACAGCTTGTTTCTGCTCGCTGTTAAGTCCCTCTAAAATAGCACTGCAATTGTTTTCCATAACGGCGGCGAATTTACAAAAAAATATGTATCTTCGCGGCGAATTTTCGAAAATACTCAAAACGGTTTTTATAATGTCAAACAACATCTATTTGAAAAAGGGTCTCAACATTCCAATCAGCGGTGCTGCGGCCCAGAAGACCAAGAAGGTGATCGTGCCTGACGTTGTGGCTGTAAAACCTACTGATTTCAGAGGTCTCGTTCCGAAACTTCTGGTAAGGGAAGGTGACAAAGTCCTCGCAGGAACACCTGTACTGGCAGACAAGATGTCTCAGAACATTCTCCTGGCTTCTCCGGTGAGCGGAACAGTAACGGAGATTGTAAGAGGCGAGAAGAGAAAGTTGCTTGAGGTTCGTATCAAAGCGGACAAAAAACAGGAGTACGTTGATTTTGGTGTTAAGGACCCTGCAGGCATGACTGCAGAGCAGATCAAAGAGGCTATCCTTGCCGCTGGTCTGTGGCCTGCCATCAATCAGAGACCTTACGGAATCATCGCAAACCCTGACATCAAGCCTAAGGCAATCTTCATTTCAGCCTTCAACACCGCACCTCTTGCGGCCAACCCTGAATTTGCTTTGAAAGACGAGGTCTCAAACATTCAGACCGCAGTGAATGCTCTTGCAAAACTCACAGACGGGGGTGTACACTTCTCACTTAACTCGGAAAACTATTCCGGTACTCCATTCCACAAGATTGAAAATGTAATCCAGCACACTTTCTCAGGAAAGCATCCTGCAGGAAATGTCGGAGTACAGATTCATCACATCAGCCCGATCAGGAAGGGCGAAACAGTGTGGACAGTCTCATTGCTCATGCTCGCAGCCATCGGCAAACTTTTCAACACAGGAAAATGCGACCTCAGCAGGAAAATTGCCATTACCGGCCCTGCAGTCATCGATCCTGCATATGTTGACGGAGTTCCGGGTATTTCAGTCAAGGACATCAAGGAATTCTACAACCCGTCGGACAAGCTCAGATTCATCAGCGGCGACGTCCTGACCGGTACCAACATCACATCTGAAGGATTCCTTGGATTCAACGACAATCAGATAACCATCATAAAGGAAGGAGACTCCTATGAGCTCTTCGGATGGGCTAAACCATTCAGAACAAGCCAATTCAGTGCATCCCGCACATATTTCTCATGGCTTACTCCAAAGAAGACATACGACATGGATACCAATCTCCACGGAGGCCCGAGGGCATTTGTGGTGAACGATGTCTATTCTAAAGTCCTTCCGATGGACCTTTTCCCTGTATTCCTCCTCAAGGCTTGTCTTGCACAGGACATCGACAAGATGGAGAAATTCGGAATCTATGAAGTTTTGGAAGAGGATTTCGCCCTCTGTGAATATGTATGCCCGTCAAAGATTGACATCCAGCAGATTATCACAGACGGTATCGCCCTCATGTTGAAAGAAATGTGTTAAAGTATTGAATTATGAGCGGATTAAGAAATATTGTAGATAAAATCAAGCCTACCTTTGAGAAAGGTGGCAAGCTCGGATTCCTTCATTCGACATTCGATGCTTTCGAGACATTCCTTTTCGTCCCAAATACAGTAACCCGCAAAGGTGCACATGTGAGGGATTGCGTCGATTTGAAGAGAGTCATGATCATCGTAGTGCTCGCCCTTGTTCCTGCATTGCTCTTCGGTATCTGGAACACCGGTTACCAGCACAAGATGGCTTTCGGTTTGAATGACTGGGGTTTCTGGAACATCGTATGGTATGGAATCCTCAAAGTCGTTCCTCTTTACCTTGTATCTTATATCGTCGGTCTTGCAATCGAGTTCACTTCAGCTCAGATCAAAGGCCACGAGGTGAACGAAGGATATCTCGTTTCAGGTATGCTCATTCCTCTTATCGTACCGGTTGACGTTCCACTTTGGATGCTTGCAATCGCCGTTGCTTTCGCCGTTCTCATCGGAAAGGAAGTTTTCGGAGGTACAGGAATGAATATCTGGAACCCTGCACTCCTTACACGTGCATTCCTCTTCTTCTCATACCCTAGCAAAATGTCCGGCAGCACAGTCTGGACTGGTGGCGTGACCAGATTCCAGGCAGAAGGTGTCGCTTTCCAGTGCGGCAACGGCCTTGTTGACGGTTTCTCGGGAGCTACCCCTCTTGCAGACCCGGCGTCATACAGCTTCCTTGACATGTTCCTTGGTACTGTACCTGGTTCAGTCGGTGAAACATCAGTCATCGCGATCCTCCTCGGAGCAATCCTCCTTATCTGGACAGGCGTTGCATCATGGAAGATCATGCTTTCATCTGTAATCGGCGGACTTGCAATCGGCTATCTCGGATTTGCTACTGGTGCAACCGAACTTCCGGGTTACTATCAGCTTGTTATGTGCGGTTTCCTCTTCGGTACCGTCTTCATGGCTACCGACCCTGTGACCTCAGCACAGACTGAGTGCGGAAAATGGATTTACGGCTTCCTCATCGGTGCCCTTGCAGTTACGGTACGTCTGTGGAATCCTGGTTATCCTGAGGGAATGATGCTCGCTATCCTTCTCCTCAACACATTTGCACCTCTGATTGACCACTATGTGATCGAGTTCTCAATCAAGAGAAGGGACAAGAAAGTAAAAATCGCTTAATATAATATAGGTATGAATACAAACAGCAATGTTTATACAGTAGTATATTCAACTATCCTCGTTGTGGTAGTTGCTGCGGTTTTGGCTTTCACCGCAATCTCGCTTCAGCCTAAGCAGAATGAGAATGTGAAGAAGGAGACCATCACAAAGGTTCTTTCTGCTGCAGCTCAGGCTGACCAGACTATCACAATCGCAGAGGATGCTGATGTCATGGCTCTCTATTCAGAAATGGCAACTGCCGCTTTCTATGTTGACGGTTACGGAAAAATCGTCGGCGAGATGAATCTCGGCAAGGAGAATGTCAATGACATCAAGGTCGCAACCAACGCAGACCTCAAGAAACAGAACGACATCTTCAAGAAAATCGCAGATGGTCAGAATGACCTTCTCGCATCTCTTGAACTTCCTGTATATGTCATCAATGTAAACGGCAAATCAGTGACTGTCATCCCTTGCTACGGTGCAGGTCTCTGGGGTCCTATCTGGGGCTACATAGCAGTTGCAGAAGATGGCAGGAGCATTTACGGAGCAGTCTTCGACCACAAGAGCGAAACTCCTGGTCTGGGTGCGAAAATCACTGAAGACTTCTTCCAGAATCAGTTCGCCGGCAAAGAGTTCGGACAGGGCAGCCAGAAATTTGATGTTGTGAAGGGAGGTGCCCACGGTGCATCCAATGGTGTTGATGCCATCAGCGGCGCTACCATCACATCACAGGCTCTGGGCCGTACCATCAATACTTGGGCGACATACTATGAACCTTACCTCAAAACTCTTGAGGTAGCAGAAACAGTGGAGGAATAGTATATGGCAAACGTTAATTTGAAAGAAACATTCCTTAATCCGATATTCAAGGGCAACCCTATCTCTGTCCTAGTACTCGGTATCTGTTCCTCACTCGCTGTGACAGTACAGCTCAAGGGCGCCTTCGTCATGGGTCTGTCTGTAATCATCGTGACTGGAGTTTCCAGCCTCATCTGCTCACTGTTGAGGAACACCATTCCTAACCGTATCCGTATCATCGTGCAGCTCGTGGTAGTTGCCATGATGGTAATTCTCGTTGACCAGGTGCTCAAAGCCTACGCGTACAGCGTCAGCAAGACACTTTCGGTTTACATCGGCCTCATCATCACAAACTGTATCGTGATGGGCCGTATCGAGGCATTTGCACTCGGCAACAAGCCTTTTGCATCCTTGCTTGACGGTCTCGGAAACGGTCTCGGATATGCTATGATACTTGTCATCGTGGCATTCTTCCGTGAACTCCTTGGAAGCGGAACAATCTTCGGTTTCCAGGTAATTCCACAGTGCTTGTACGACCTCGGTTACGCCAACAACGGTCTTATGATTCTCCCACCTATGGCACTCGTCCTTCTTGGTTGTGTCATCTGGATTCAGAGAGCCATCCAGAAAGACCTTCAGGAAAAATAACACTTAACTCGGAAAGATTATGGCAGATTATATTAGCTTATTTGTAAAGTCGATTTTCATCGACAACATGATATTCGCCTACTTCCTTGGTATGTGTTCATACCTGGCGGTATCAAAGAACGTAAAGACAGCAAACGGCCTCGGTGTAGCCGTCATCGCCGTGCTTCTGATCACTCTTCCAGTGAACTATCTCCTCAATGAATATATCCTCAAGCCGGGCGCTCTGGCATGGGCAGGTTTCCCTGACCTCGACCTTAGCTTCCTCAGCTTCATCTTCTTCATTGCAGTCATTGCCGCAATCGTCCAGATTGTGGAGATGGTTGTCGAGAAGTTCCTTCCAAACCTCTACTCACAGCTTGGTATCTTCCTTCCGCTCATCGCTGTGAACTGTGCCATCCTCGGCGGTTCACTCTTCATGCAGGAAAGAGACTTTGCCAATGTCGGAGAGGCAGCTACTTATGCCCTTGGTTCAGGTATCGGCTGGTGGCTCGCCATCGTAGCCCTTGCAGCTATCCGCGAGAAACTTGCTTACTCACATGTACCTGCACCGCTTAAAGGCCTTGGCATCACATTCATCACCGTAGGTCTTATGGGTATCGCTTTCATGACATTCATGGGTATTCAGCTTTAAAAAAGGAGGATAGAATATGCTTTTGAAAACAATACTTACAGCGGTAGTAGTCTTCGTGATACTTACGCTCATATTGGTTGCGCTTCTCCTTTTCATCAAGACGAAGCTCACACCTTCCGGTACAGTCAAAATCAACATCAATGACGGAAGCAAGGTTGTAGAGGTAACCCCTGGCGGAAACCTCCTCTCCACACTTGCACAGGAGAAGATATTCCTTCCATCTGCATGTGGTGGAAAGGGTGCCTGCGGTCAGTGCAAATGCCGTGTCCTTGAAGGTGGTGGAGAAATCCTTCCTACCGAGGTTGGCTTCTTCAACCGCAAACAGATAGCAAACCACTGGAGGCTCGGCTGCCAGGTGAAGGTTAAAGAGGATCTCGCAATTGAGGTTCCTGCTTCTGCTCTGAACGTCAAGAAATGGGAATGCGAAGTTGTATCCAACCACAATGTGGCTACCTTCATCAAGGAGTTTGTCGTAAAGCTTCCTGAAGGCGAGCATCTCAACTTCCAGTCAGGTGGATATATCCAGATTGATGTCCCTGCAATCACAGTTGATTATAAGGATATCGATGTTGATCCTGAATACAGGGCGGATTGGGAGAAGTTCAAATGCTTCGACCTCAAGATGGTCAACCCTACTCCGACAGTCAGGGCATACTCAATGGCCTGCTACCCTGCAGAGGGAGACATCATCAAGCTCAACGTACGTATCGCCACCCCGCCTCTCGACAGGGCAAAAGGCGGCTGGATGGATGTCAACCCGGGTGTATGTTCTTCATACATCTACTCACTCAAGCCAGGCGACAAGATTACAATCTCAGGTCCTTACGGAGAATTCTTCCTTCCGAAGAATCTTCCTGCAGACCAGGAACTTATCTTCGTCGGCGGTGGTGCCGGAATGGCTCCGATGCGTTCACACATCATGCATCTTTTCAAGACAGAGAAGACTTCAAGAAAAGTCAACTTCTTCTACGGTGCGCGTAGCCTGAAAGAGGCATTCTACCTCGAAGACTACCACCAGATCGAGAAAGACTTCCCTAACTTCAAGTTCCATCTTGCTCTTGACCGTCCGGATCCGGCAGCAGATGCAGCAGGCGTTCCATATGTTGCAGGCTTCGTCCACAACGTTATGTTCGAGACCTACCTCAAGCAGCATGAGAACCCAGAAGATGCACTTTATCTCATGTGCGGACCTCCTATGATGACCAAATGCGTTGTTGACCTGCTTGATTCCCTGGGAGTACCTCCAGAGAACATCCTCTACGACAATTTCGGTGCATAGCAATGATAAAAAAGACGGCTCAGGCCGTCTTTTTTATTGACCATTGTTTCTTTATTGCTATCTTTGGCAAGGTTTGCTGATATGTGTAACTTTTGAAACAGAGAATGTATATGTTAAGGATAGCTGCATTGACAATGGTCCGCAATGATGATTTCTACCTTCGTAAATGGGTGGAATATTACGGTAAGGAACTTGGAAAAGAGAATCTCTGGATATATTTTGACGGAACTGACCAAGTGATCGCAACTTTCTGTGAGGGAACCAATGCCTTCCTTCATGAGAAAATCGGAGCACATGTCGTGGAACACGACAGGGGACGACTGCGTTTCCTTTCTGAAAGAGCAAATCACCTTCTTGCCAATGGCTATGACATTGTAATAGGAACGGATGCAGATGAATTCATCGTAGTTGACCCTGAACTTGGATTGAGCCTTCCTGAATTCCTTGAAAAACAAAACATAGGAACTAGCATCAGTGCCCTCGGCCTAGATTTCGGGCAGAAACTCGGTGAAGAAGGAGACATTCGGGAAGACAAGCCATTCCTTTCACAAAGAAAATATGCACAAATCGGCACCCGATATACCAAACCTTCAATCATAGCAAAGCCATGCACATGGGGAAGTGGCTTTCATCGCATCAAAGGACATAACTTCCACATTGCCAAAGACTTATATCTGATGCATTTCGGATACTTTGACATGAAACGCATCGAAGACAGGTTCAGCGACAAAGACAGGCTCAGCCAGGGATGGGAAAAACACATGAAAAAAAGATCACGTACCATCCGTTATGCAACGGAATTGCCTGCAAGAAACTTTGAACGTTGGACAAAATTTGCAAGAATCTGCCAAACCATGGTCAGACCACCATATGCTTGGAACAAACCGGCGATGTTCGAATTGAAAATCGTCGTACGTATTCCTGAAAGATTTGAAACTATCGTTTAAGGAACTGTCTTAATTTTTCTGCGCTATTGATGTCACGTTTAGTCTTAGCATCATTGAAAGCCCCTTCATCCCATAAGGATGACAATGTATCCCAGACGTATTCATACTCAGGAGTACCGGGCACAAATTTGTCAAGCCAACGGGCAATCATTGAAGAAATCACAGGCCACTTGCAGTTTTGTGACCATTTATTCATCTGATAATCAGTAGCTTTCTCCCTATACAACCTATACGAAACATCAAGTCCGCGACACCAATTCCTGGTTTTCTTAACTCTGGAAGAGCCTAAATCTATGGAAGCGAAATTGGGATAATAGTAGTAAAAAGGCAGGTATGTGATTGTCATTGAAGGAGATTTGAGCATAACGGCACTCCACCACGGGAAATCTTCAAATGTCAGCCCTTTGATGAACTGGATGTCTTCGATAATTGACTTTCTCAATAAATGCCTCCACACGTAAAAATGTTTTAAAGGCCAATCGATGCCCTTGGGATGTGAATACTCAGTGCAATGAGCGAAAACATCATCGGTTACATGATATTTGATTTTCTCAACATCGAAACTCTTACGGTAACCGAAAGGCTTGTATGCGATGGTATCAAGTCTTAAAAAGTGACGGACAAATGTTTTGTTGCGGTAATTCGGGTCTTTGTACCAGCTCACTATGTCCGTACCAGTCTTCTGTTGAAGGGCCATAGCAATCTCGAGAGTCTGAGGATGAATGAAGTCGTCAGAATCAAGATATACAATGAATTCACCAGCTGCATTCTTCAAACCAACATTC
>JALFNZ010000091.1 GCA_022774085.1 Bacteroidales bacterium | reverse complement strand
ATATCTTCGATGAGTGACTTTCGCAATAAATGCCTCCACACATAAAAATGTTTTAACGGCCAATCAATGCCCTTGGGATGTGAATACTCCGTACAATGAGCGAAAACATCATCGGTCACATGATATTTGATTTTCTCAACAGCAAATCTCTTACGGTAACCGAAAGGCTTGTATGCAATGGTATCCAGACCTAAAAAGTGACGGACAAATGTTTTGTTGCGGTAATTAGGATCTTTGTACCAGGTCACTATGTCCGTACCGGTCTTTCGCTGAAGAGCCATAGCAATCTCAAGAGTCTGAGGATGAATGAAATCGTCCGAGTCGAGATATACGATGAATTCACCACCTGCATTCTTTAAACCGACATTCCTTGCGTCGCTCAATCCGCCATTCGGTTTATTTACTATCCTGATTCTGGAATCTCCGGAAGCATATCTTTCCAGAATAGCCTGACTTGAATCCGGACTTCCATCATTGACACATACAACTTCCCAGTCTCTCCATGTCTGGGCAAGTACCGAATCCAGGCAACGCTCCAGAAATCTTTCAACATTATAAACAGGAATGATGATTGAAATAGCAGGCATAACAAGCATTTGACGTTAATGATTCGCAAATGTATTACTAATTTGCTAACTTTGCAATCGGATTTGAATGAAATATTATGTCAGAAAGAGTACTAGTCGTTTTTCACCTTTACTACCACAACCATATTTCCTATTTCATCAGCAAGATGAAAAACATTACAGGTGTTGAATGGGATCTGATTGTAACGGGTAACAACCTTAATGGAAATGCTGTCAGTACCATTCGACAATTCAAACCGGATGCTCAGTTCATGCAGACAGACAATGTCGGCTACGATATCTGGCCCTTTATCCAGTGCATAAAGACAATAGACCTGTCTAAGTATCTGTATGTGATAAAATTACATACCAAGAACGAGGATATGGAAACTACCATCCATTTCAACGGTATCAGATTCCGTGGAAACAAATGGGTCAGACTCATGGTTGATGCACTTCTTGCCAATCCCGCGCGTTTTACCAAAACACACAACGTATTCCTCAACCGTCCTTCCATAGGCCTCATTTATTCAATGGACGTAAATGTTAAAGCCAGAGACAATAATATTGAGAGCGGAGATATGTTAACAGATGAACTTGCAAGGCTGAATATCATACCGCAAAGCATGGATTTCTGTGCAGGAACAATCTTCGCAGTCAGAGCCTCTGCACTGGAATACCTGAAAGATGACAAAATAAACAAGGATATCTTCCCTCCATCCAAGGCATCTCATAACAGCGGAACGCTCACTCATACATACGAGAGGATTCTCTGCATTGCCGTATCAGCCCAGGGATATACAAAGAAACTCATCAGAAGCAATTACTACAGATATTGTTATTTCTTTTTCAAACAACGCTTCCAGCCATTGCTGTCATGGATTTTTGAGATCAACTACCACGGCCGGTTGCATGAGAAATACCTTACAATCTTCGGATTCCGGTTCAAGCTACCATCAAAAAAAAGATAAATCTGTTATATTTTATATCAAAAAAAATTTATAGTCTGTAAAAAAAGTATAAAAACTATCAAAAACAGAAATATCCAACCTTACAACTTTTAAATCGCGCAATCGTTTCATTTTCTCTGCATAGCTTTGCGGAAAAAGAAAATGAGACGATTTATGTTGATATCACTTGCCATCATCCTTCCTTCCGTCGTCACGACAGCGAAAGGGCCCCACGGATTCCGCATTATGGTCGGGACTGAACTGATTCCCGTTATAATGAGGCAGGCTGTCTCATTCAATATCTCGCATCCATTCACATCCAGATGGTCTGTCGATGCGAATGTCAGTGTCAACCCATGGAAAATAGCAAAAGGATTGTCTGAAGATGAAACCATACATTATAGTATAATGGAAGAAAAATCTCCACGGACAGTTTCACCATGCGGCGGAGATTTCCATTCTGCAACCATTTCATTCCAATATTGGACAAAGGACTCATTCTACGGGCCTTTCATAGGCATAGGTATCCGGTACGGAGACATTCATGGGACAGACTGTATGATTGAGGCCGGATACAGAATAATCCTGTATTCCGGACTCGGGATGAACTTGTCTGTAAGAACTTGCTTGTTCGAAAGCCTTATACAAGAAACTTATCATTTGACAAAAATCAACTTGGGACTTAACTATGCATTCTGAAAACGACATACAAAGGAAGAAATGCCGGGAGCACATATTCTATCTTTTCAATCTGATCACACAATTCTTACCCATTCTGGGAACCTTGACACTCTTCACACTCCCGGCGTTGATACATGGCTGCTCGTCTGTTCCCCCGACAGGGGAACGGACAACGGCCATAAGCTTGCAGCTTCAATCTGTATCCGGCCCAGACAAGGAAGGCAACTGCCTTGATGTCTTCGTATTCAACGATGACAAACTCTGCCGCCTTGATTCATATCAGAGATTCGAGAACTGGAAAAGCGGCGTACATGAAATCGCCTCATGCTCAGGAGAAAAGATATTGTTTGCAATTGCCAACAGCAAGTTCGAAAGATTCAGCTGGTCCCAGGTCAACTCCTTGGATGGTATGGAAAAGATTACCGTGCGCCTTGAAGATGAAATGCCTGACAACCCTGTAATGAGCGGCATTGTAAAAATTAGAGCCGGAGACAAAACAGGAGCAAAACTGGTCCTCAAGCCCTTGCGGAGCATAATTGAGATAAGGTCTGTTCGCTGCGACTTCAGGAATCTTCCGTATGAAGGCGAACGGATAACTGATGCAAGGGCATATCTGACGAACGTAAATGCAGAATGTTCCGTAGCCGCCTCAGGAGCTGTTTCACCTGTCAGGATAATCAATATAGGTAGTCTTGATATGGAAGCTGTGGAAGGATTCAGAAACAAAGAAAGCATACTGTACGAATTCAAGAATGAAATCGGGAAAACTGAAGTGAAGGAGAATATCAGATTTGCATGCTACCCAAGTTCAACGGCAGAAGAAAGCCCGGGTTCCCCATTCACTCGTCTTGTCCTGGAAGGCAAAATCAGCGGCAACACATATTATTGGGCTTTCCCTGTCAATATTGAATCCGGGAGTGAGAAAGGAATCCTTCGGAACTGTCATTACATATTCGATCTTGATATCAGGAGGAAAGGGACTGCAAGTGCGGATATTGACATCAGTGCAGAAGATGTTTCAGTTAATATGGAGGTAGGACAATGGAAAGATAAAGACATATACGATATATTGTTCTGAATGTCATTGCAATGCTGTTATTTGGGAATGCATGTACATTTGATGATGCAAAGGAAGATATATCCGGTTCAATGCAGGATGTCATTGTAAAACTGTCCGGAGCAGGGTTCTCTTGCAAATCCACCGACCCTGATGAATTCAGGGTCAGCGATGTTAGCCTGATGGTATTCGACGAATATGGAAGCATTGAAGAATACAGATGGATTGATTCAAGGGTACAGAATCTTTCAGAAGGAATTAAACTCAGATTGACCGCAGGAAAGAGATACAGTTTCTATGGTTGCGTGAACTTCGGATACAAGGTATATGCAGACAATGTGGAGGAACTGGATGAGGTCAGGTTTCACATGGCCTATCCTGATGAATTCTGGAACGGCATTCCCATGTGCATAATGGAAAAAGACATTCTGATTGAAAAAGATTGTGATTCCATAGTGTTGGAAATCAAAAGGCTGATGTCCAAAATCAGCCTGAGCATCGACCGCAGCAAACTGGACGGCGGTGTAAGGATGAATGTGATTGGAGCACGTATCGGTAACTGTCCGAAAGTAGTGACTGTTTTCTCTGACAGCAGGATAAGCAGCCATAGTGAATGCTTTACGGCGGGCTATGACAAAAACGAATTTGAGACAGACCAGATGAACATATCAGACCGGCACGGAATCAGCGGTGAGGTTTCTCTTTATATGCTGGAGAACATGCAGGGGGAATTGACAGACAAGGATCAGCAGAGAGAATTTGATGAAGGAGATATCCGCGCCGGCATATGTTCATATATAGAGCTTGATATAGAATATCTATCCTCCAGTACTGCCAGCTGGAGCAGTCCTCTCCGATACAGATTCTATCTCGGGGAAAATGCAAAAGACTTGAATGTAGAACGCAACTGTCACTATCACATGAGGATATGCCCCGACAAAGACGGTCTGTCTAAAGACGGATGGAGCATAGACAAGAGCGGCCTGTGCAAATTCGTTCAGGAAATCAGGCTTTCACAAAAAGAGTTGTCATTCGAATATGAAGGGCAGACTTTCCTGCTTGAGAGCAGTATTCTGCCACAGGACGCAACATTGCAGATTCCGATATGGGAGAGCAGCAATGTGAGGGTGGCCACAGTCTCGGATACCGGAATGGTTACCGCCACAGGAGAAGGCAAATGTACGATTACATGCATAAGTCAGGACGGAGCAGGAGCCAGGGCAAGTTGTGAAGTCAGGTGTGAATTCAAGGACGCGTGGCTTAAACTGTATCCGGGGTCAATAATCAGCGGTAATGTTGGCGACAGGATACATGTATGGTGTGAGTTCTTCCCTCCATCAGCCCCATTCGATCTTGGGTATGAAGAACTTGAGTACGATAGAGCCCGTGGCATTTATGATTATGAGGTTGATGAAGACGGACATGGGGTAACCCTGATTCTAAGGAAACCGGGCAGCGGCCTGCTCTATATGTCGGCAGGCTATCCGATAAATGATAGCGTGATGGCTACCGTGGTAGTAAATCAGATGTAGCGGGCAGTGTAGGATTCCTTACAGTATTTCAAGTTCTCAGGTGTTCCTTCATACACAAGATGACCTCCGTGGTCTCCGGCCTCCGGGCCAAGGTCGATAATCCAGTCTGCCGCACGTATCACATCTGCATTATGCTCCACTACTACGATGCTGTGACCTTTTGAAAGAAGGGCATCGAATGACTTGAGCAGTTTTTCCACATCATAGAAATGCAGTCCGGTAGTCGGTTCATCAAAAAGGAACAGAATCCTTTGAGCCTTGCCTTTGGATATCTGGTCATTCATAGAAAGGAAATATGCCAGCTTCACACGCTGACTCTCACCTCCAGACAATGTACTGCTGCTTTGTCCGAGCTGGATATATGAAAGTCCGACATCCATCAGCGGCTGAAGCCTTTCTGCTATTCTTTGTGCAACAGGTTCATCCTGGGCGCTGAAAAACTCTATGGCCTGGTCAACCCTCATATTCAGAATGTCATCTATATTCTTACCCTTATATTTGACTTCAAGGATGTCCGGCTTGAATCTTTTGCCGCCGCAGGCCTCACAAACCATGGTTACATCAGCCATGAACTGCATGCCGATGCGCACAAAGCCCTCACCCTGACATTCTGGACACCTTCCTCCATCCATGTTGAATGAGAAATGTGAAGGAGTATATCCGTTTATCTTAGCATATTGCTGGTCTGAAAAGAGTTTGCGGATATCATCGTATATCTTCAAATAGGTCACGGCATTGGAACGGGAACTCTTGCCTATTGGATTCTGATCCACATATTCCACCTGTGTGATTCTGTCAACATTTCCGGACAAGCCTCTGAAAGTTCCGGGGGCAGAACCGGTATGATTCAGATATCTGTAAACGGCAGGATAAAGGATATCACCTACCAGAGAAGACTTTCCGCTTCCGCTGACTCCTGTGACAACAGTCAGCACCCCCAGTGGAAACTTCACATCAATATCCTTGAGGTTATGCTCCATTGCCCCGTCAACGCCGATATAATAACTCCATGAACGCTTTTCTCTGGAATAACGTGACCGGATGCCATCCAGATATTGCAAGGTAAGTGACTTTCCGACTACATCCTCAGGCATCATTTCGCCAAGCTTGCCAGTGAAGATGATTTCTCCGCCGTGGATTCCAGCCTTTGGTCCAATGTCAATCAACAGGTCGGCCGCGCGCATGATTTCCTCATCATGTTCGACCACTACTACAGTGTTGCCAATGTCCCTGAGCTGTTTCAACACCGCTATAAGTCTCTCTGTATCACGAGGATGCAATCCAATACTCGGTTCATCCAGAATGTAGAGGGAACCTACGAGGGAACTTCCCAGAGCTGTCACCAGATTGATTCTCTGACTTTCTCCTCCTGACAAAGAATTGGATGTCCTGTCGAGAGTGAGGTAGCCCAGTCCTACGTCTTCTATGTATTTCAGACGGGATACAATCTCCTGTATCGCCTTGTCTGCAATAAGGTGTTCCGTTTCATCAAGCTCTACATTCATGAGGAAATCCTTCAACTGGCTCACATTCATCTTGAGCATCTCATGGATATTCTTTCCTCCAACCTTTACATACATCGCTTCCCTGCGAAGCCTGCTGCCTGCACAATCATGGCATACGGTTTTGCCGGAATAGCGGCTAAGCATGTATTTATATTGGATTTTATATCTGTTGGACTCGACCCATTTGAAAAATTCATCAATTCCTACTATTGAGTCCTCCTCTGTTTCAGCCCTGCATCCCTTCCAGAGCATTTCCTTTACCTGGGGAGATAGATTGCAATATGGTTCGAAAAGCGGGATTCCATATCTTTCTGCATTTCTGACAAGCTGGTCCCTGAACCATCCCATCTTATCACCTTTCCAACATGAGATTGCTCCCTCATACAAATTCTTACTCTTATCAGGAACCACCAGGTCCTCACTGATGCCGATAATCTGTCCCAGACCGCCACAAGTGGGGCATGCTCCCAGAGGGCTGTTGAAACTGAACATATATTCATCAGGTTTCGAGAATTGCATTCCGTCAGCCTCGAACCGGTTGATGAACTGCTTGCTTACAGGACCTTCATCTGTGTCCTTGTATATGATTACCGTTCCGTTGCCTTTTTCGAATGCTGATTCCACAGATGAATGAAGACGTGCCATCAGGTCGTCATCCGGCTCCTGTAGCAGTTTGATTCTGTCCACCAAAAGGAAAAGACCGTGTGGATAATCGCCGTCCATCTGCATGACCTGCTCAATTCTCAGCACCTGCCCGTCAGAAAACAGTCTTGAATAACCCTCTTCCTTCAGGGCGAGCATGAGTTCAACCTTATCCTGACGATTGTCCCAGCCCAGGTCCGCCAGCACATAGGCAGATGAGGCTCCCTCTTCAAGCATATAACTAATAACGTCACCGGCATTGCTGCATTTGACCTCTTCTCCTGTGACCGGAGAATATGTCCGTCCGATCCTGGCGAAAATCATCCTCAGATAATCATATATCTCAGTACTTGTGGCAATAGTGGAGCGCGGATTGCGTGTATTCACTTTCTGCTCAATGGCAATTGCAGGCGGGATGCCTTCAATGAGGTCAACGTCAGGCTTTGACATCCTTCCAAGAAACTGCCTGGCATAAGAGGAAAGACTTTCGGCAAAACGCCTCTGCCCTTCTGCAAACAAGGTATCGAATGCAAGTGAAGATTTGCCGGAACCGGAAATGCCTGTTATTACAACAAACTTTCCTCTTGGAATCTCCACCGTTATATTCTTGAGGTTGTTTACACGTGCTCCTCGTACTGTTATATTTCCTTTTTCCGCCATACCAAAAACCATAAAGGGAAGAGTGCAAATATAGCAATTTCCCATCAAAAGCCCCGTAGGGATAGGCTTCATATGCTACAAAATGTGATTTTTTCATAAATTTTATAGAAAAAATTTGGAGATATAAAAAAAATGCGTACCTTTGCATCCGCGTTAGAGAAATAAGCGAAACACTGAACAAATTGGTGCGGTAGTTCAGCTGGTTAGAATACCGGCCTGTCACGCCGGGGGTCGCGGGTTCGAGTCCCGTCCGCACCGCAAAAAGAGGCTTACAGACATCTGTAAGCCTCTTTTCTTATATACTATTTCAATAACTGAATCTTGGCCTCTGTCATGTCAAAGATTATTTGTATATTTGTGCGATTATGTCGAAATGAGTTTTGAACATTGAGTACCGAAATATACATGGCAGAAATTAACAATTATACCGACGACAACATAAAAACGCTGGAAGGCGTCGAACATATCAGAAGGCGCCCCGGAATGTACATCGGGCGTCTGGGCAACGGTGATGATCTGGGAGATGGAATTTATGTGCTGATCAAGGAAGTAGTTGACAACTCCATAGATGAATTCTCGGCAGGATTCGGCAAACAGATTATCATAAATGTCAGTGACAAGGAAGCATCTGTCAGAGATTTCGGACGAGGGATTCCGCTCAACTCACTGGTAAAGGCTGTCAGTGTCCTGAATACCGGAGGCAAGTACGACACTAAAGGATATAAGAAATCCGTCGGTCTGAACGGAGTAGGTCTGAAAGCTGTCAACGCTCTTTCCACAAGTTTCCATGTCGAGGCATATAGAGATGGGATGTGTGCGTACGCAGAATTCCGCGAAGGAAAGTTGATTGACCAGGGGCAAATGCCAACCAAGGAGAAAAACGGCACCTTGGTGAGATTCGTTCCCGATGAGCATCTGTTCACAGGATATAGCTTCCACATGGAATTCATCGAATCCATGGTAAAGAACTATTCATACCTCAAGAAAGGGCTCACCCTCAACCTCAACGGCACGGCATACAAATCAGAGAACGGACTGCTCGACCTTATCAAGGACAACATCTCAGAAACTCCTCTGTATGAGCCGATTCACCTCGTAGGCGAAGACGTTGAGATAGTCCTCACCCACGGAAACAGCTACGGCGAGAACATCGCATCATTCGTCAACGGCCAGAACACCCGCGACGGAGGTACCCACCTCGCAGCTATGAGGGAGGCAGTGGCAAAAACCCTCAAAGAGTTCTATAAAACGGTGGCAAAGAAGGACTTTGCACCCGAAGACATCCGTCAGGGCATCATCGGTGCCATCAGCATCCAGATACAGGAGCCGAACTTCGAAGGGCAGACAAAGACAAAGCTTGGTTCCACCTATATGTGGGATACGGAGATCGAGAATGAAGACGGGAGCCACAGTTATGACCAGGGACCGACAATCCGAAGTTTCGTAAACGACTTCGTGAAGACCAATCTTGACAACTATCTGCATATCCACAAGGAAATCATCCCTGTGCTTCAGGAGAAGATTACAGCATCGGAGCAGGAGAGAAAGGAAATCTCCACCATCCAGAAAAAGACAAAGGAGAGGAACAAGAGGACCAATATATACAACCGTAAGCTGCGTGACTGCAAGATTCACTACAACGACAAGCTCCCTGAATCAAAGAAAGATCTGGGCGAACTGACCAGCATATTCATAACCGAGGGAGACTCAGCGAGCGGAACAATTACCAAAGCCCGCAGGGCAGATACGCAGGCAGTGTTCAGCCTCAGGGGAAAACCGATCAACTGCTACAAGGAAAGCCGTAAGCGAGTGGCTGAGAATGAAGAGCTTAACCTGCTCATCAATGCCCTTGGAGTGGAAGATGACATGGATAACCTGCGCTACAACCGAATCATTGTTGCAACCGATGCCGATGATGACGGAATGCACATCAGGATGCTTGTCCTGACCTTCTTCATGAAATACTATCCTGACTTGATACGCCGTGGACACGTACATATCCTCCAGACTCCCCTTTTCAGAGTCAAGAACAAGAAGGAAATAAGGTATTGTTTCAGCCCTGAAGAAAAGGAAAAGGCAATCAGCGACCTGAAAACAGGTGTCGAGATTACCAGATTCAAAGGTCTGGGTGAGATTTCGTATCAGGAGTTCGTGGATTTCATTGGAGAGAACATGAAACTGGACAGGGTGAAACTTAGCGACGAGGAATCGATTGCAGAGATAATGGAGTTCTATATGGGAGACAACACCATAGACAGGCAGAACTTCATTCGTGAGCATCTCCGCTCCGAAACCGAGTTGGAAGATATTGATATTTAATTAATTGTTATTGACATGTGGAGAAATTTCTGCGGATGGCTGCTAAGAGTCATGGGGTGGACTGTTGACTCCGGACTCGTGCCTGAAGACAAATGTATAATACTCGGTGTACCCCATACATCAATATGGGACTTTGCTATTTCATATCTTTATTATAAATCGGTTGGCGGAGATGCAAAGTGCATGGTCAAGAAGGAGTTCTTCTGGGGACCTCTCGGATGGCTTCTTCGCAGACTTGGAGGTATCCCCGTGGACCGGAAAAACCCTTCAGCCTTGGTACTTAGCGTAATACGTGAGATGAAATCTCAGAAAGTAGTACACCTTGCCATTGCTCCTGAAGGGACAAGGAAGCCGGTGAAAAAATGGAAAACAGGCTTCCATACCATAGCCAGAGAAGTAGGCTGCCCGGTATATCTGGGATATTTCGACTGGAGGACGAAGCATGTCGGAAGAGGAGAGAAGTTTGAACTCACCGACAATGCCAGGGCAGACATGGAGCGCATCCAGCAGATTTACGAGCAGATGCACCTGACCGGGAAACACCCCAAAGACTATATAACCCATTAGTCCGCCTGCAAGACATCCTATCAATCATTCAATTATAAATCAGATGTATAAGTTCATTTACAAAAACCTGAAAAAGGTCAGAGAGAAATACATAGATACACTTGCTAAGTTGTATGAATTCTCTACCACCGTTTATAGCAAGAAACAGTTCACCCAGTGGGCTGATTCAAAAAATGGCGGATATACCTATGCAGATCTCAAGCACAGGAGCGATGCCCTGTCAAAGAAACTGACTCAGTACGGAATCGGAGCCGGTGACAAGGTTGCAATCCTGTCACAGAGCATGCCGAACTGGTCAGCGGCCTTTTTCAGCATCGTACCTTTCGGAAGAATCGCTATTCCAATCCTGCCTGACAGTTCAGAAAATGAGGTGACCAATATCATCAACCACTCTGAAAGCAAGGTTATCTTCGTTTCGCAGAGACTTGCTTCAAAAGTCAGCGAGGAGATCAGGAAGAAGATGACTCTGGTGATTGATATGGATACTTTCGAGGTATTGAATGCAAATGAAGACCAGTTCACATGCGACGGCAAGACTTCAATTCCGACACCGGAAGACATTGCAACAATCATATATACCTCCGGTACGACAGGAAGTGCCAAGGGAGTCGTACTGAGCCACCGCAACCTCACATCAAATGTCATTTCATGTTACAGGACTTGTAAAAGGACCTCAAAGGATAGATGGCTTTCAATCCTGCCGATGGCGCATACATTGGAGATGACCATTTGCATGCTGTATCCGATGTATTGCGGAGCAACGGTTTACTATCTTTCAAAACCTCCTGTCGCATCAATCCTGATGAAGGCTCTCAAGACAGTCAGACCGACAACAATGCTTTCCGTGCCGCTCATCATAGAGAAGGTATATAAGGCCAGCGTGTTACCGACGATTCAGAAAAGCCGTACGCTCACCTGGATGAACACACACATGAACAAATTCATGTGCAGAATCATCGGGATGAAGCTCCGCGCAGTATTCGGAGGGCACATCACATTCTTCGGTATCGGAGGAGCAAAGATG
>JALFNZ010000070.1 GCA_022774085.1 Bacteroidales bacterium | reverse complement strand
TCGCATTTGCGAAACTACCATATTTAAAGACCTTTAGGTCGTAAGTAAGTCCCTTCCCCGGGGGAAGGGGTTTGGGGATAGGTCCTCGTAGACAGGGAAATGTGCGGTGGGAAGAAGTTTCGCAAGCGGCACAACCCTCAGTACACAAATAAATTATAACTTGCGAAACTTGAGTTGCTTATGAAAAAAATATATCTTTTGATTCTTTTTACGGCCACCCTGATACCTGCAGCAGCGGGTGCAAAAGTAGTTGACAGTCTGATTTTTGATGCCCGTGGTTCTTTCAATCAAGAAATACATGAAGGAACTTATACCCCAAGATTCAGGGCAGAGCATCTGAACTTCAACATAGCAGGAAGCATAGCACCCAATGTATCCTATCGTGTAAGGCAAAGGCTGCATATATGGGGCGATGCTGAAAACCCGTTCAAAGCCACAGATTACCTCTGTCTTTACTGGGATGTAAACCAGAAACTCCGCCTGTATGCCGGCAAATCGGCAGCACTCATTGGCGGATATGAGTATTATACCCCTTCGATTGACGTGTATTTCTACAGTCGTTTTTGCAGCGGACTGGACCAGGCTTATGTTTTCGGAGTGAATATGGACTGGTATTTCATGGAGAGTCAGGCCATGATGCTTCAAGTAGGCAATTCTCCTCTTTCGAATGGTTTCAAAAAGGAACTTGCATACAATATCGCATGGGACGGTCAGTTTGCAAAATGGTGGAAAACAATGTGGAGCGTGAACTTTATCGAAGACTCAAAAGGAGGAATGATGAATTATCTCGCTCTTGGCAACCATTTCGTATTCGGCGATGTAGCCGTTGACGTAGATTTCTTCAACCGCGCGGGAATGGGCCAGAAAAGACCACTTTTCACCGACTACAGCATAATCGGGAAATTGATATGGAGCATCCGTAATTGGAATATCTGCGGTAAATTCGGATATGAAACCAATGCTCTGGACAATGTCGATGCCGACGGCAAAGCCTATGACAGGGTGATAGTCCCCGGAGCCAAATCAATATACGGAGGATGCGGAATCGAATATTTCCCGCTGAAAAACAACAGATTGAGACTTCATGCGATCTATTTCACAGACTCAGGCAATAAAATCCACAATGTCCAGATAGGTCTTACTTTCAGATTCAGAGTAATTTAACACCATACAAAATGTATAGATACACACCATCCACACTGCCAAACACAAGGATTGATGTGGCAGACGTACTCCGGGGCATCGCAATCGGAGGAATCGTGCTCATCCATTTCATAGAGCACCTGAATTTTTACAATTTTCCGGAACCATCAAGCCCGTTCTGGGCAGGAATGAACAAGGCCGTCTGGGACACTACATTCTACCTGCTAGCAGGAAAGATGTATGCAATCTTCGCTACCCTCTTCGGTCTGAGCTTCTACATCCAGCATGACAACCAGGCTCAGAAAGGCATAGACTTCCGTCCCCGCTTTGTCTGGAGAATGGTACTCCTTATGCTTTTCGGTCTCTTCGACCTGCTGTTTTTCAACGGAGACATTCTATTTCTGTATGCCGTTTGCGGACTTCTTGTCATTCCGCTGATCAGGGCAAGCAACAAGGTAATTCTCGCATTTGCAATCTTTCTCGGACTCCAGCCTATTGAGCTGACCTACATCGTTCTTGGACTAATTGACCCGTCAACTCCGATACTCGACCTTGGAAGCGGTTCCTGCTGGGGTGCCCTCGCCACAGCTCAGGCCACAGGCTCAATGCTAGATGTTGCAGTAGCCGGAATACGCTACGGACTGCCTGTAAACTTCCTCTGGGCTATTGAAAACGGACGAATGACCCAGACCGTCTTCCTTTTCCTTGTGGGCATATATATTGGACGTAAAAGGCTGTTATACAATGAAGGAAAAAATCTTGTCATTTGGAGAAACATTCTTGTTATAGCTATAGCTTCGCTGTTTTTGCTCATTCCAGCCTATCATCTTTTGCCTGGAATTGCAGACATCCCATGCGTTGACAAAAGTTTGAACGTGCTTCTGAACATGTGGAAGAATATTGCCATGATGATGGTCATCATTTCCGGCACAGTGCTGCTATTCTATAAAACTTCAGCCAGGAATTGGCTCATCAAGATTGCGCCATACGGTAAGATGAGCCTTACCAACTACCTCGGCCAGTCGATTGTTGGTGCCATGCTTTTCTACAATTGGGGCTTCGGACTTTTCCGCGTCTGCGGCCATACCGCAAGCTGGCTTATGGGTGCAGCATTCATCGCTCTCCAGTACTGGTTCTGTACATGGTGGCTGAAGAGCCACAAACGCGGTCCGTTCGAGGAACTTTGGCGCCGGGGCACCTGGATCAAATAATACCTTTTTCTATCATACCAAAGCAGACGAAAAGCATCATTTACAAGTTCTTTTCGTCTGCTTTGTTCTGGAATTTGGCTATGTCAATGATGAATCTTTCATGCATGCCCTCGCCTATAAGGCCCTTCTCATCATAAGCGGCAACCTTGAACGTAAGTTTGCGACGGTCTATCGCCACAAGTTCGCTCTCTGCATGGACTTTCATTCCAAGAGGAGTTGCAGCAAGATGTGATACATTGACCAAAGTGCCGACGGTACTCTGGCCAGGCTCAAGGTAAGGCTCAACTGAAAGGGTTGCAGTCTTCTCAATGAGAGCAATCATCATAGGTGTGGAGAACACCTTCACACATCCGCTTCCGACATTGGTCGAAAGCATATTTTCCTGAACGACAGTCTCCTGTCTTCCACGTATTCCAATTTCCAACATATTCTTATATTTTAAATAGTTACTAAAACTGTTGCAGAACAACTGCATAAATCTTGCTAATGCGCAAAAGTATGAAAATTTTATGTATGTTTGTCTGAAACTATATCGATATGGAAACTTTACTTTTGAAAGCATTGGCCGACAACCTTGATCTGGCTGTCGCCTATATTGAGCCAAAGGGAAATCCCAGGGGCATTGTCCAGCTTGTACACGGAATGTGTGAACACAAGGAAAGGTATTATCCTTTCATGGAATTCCTCTCTGAAAACGGGTATGTTTGTGTAATCCACGACCATAGAGGACATGGCGGCTCGGTAAAATGTGCCGATGATCTGGGGTATATGTATGACGGAGGATGGGATGCCATGGTAGAGGATGTGGAAGTTGTCAGAAAATGGTCCTCTGATAAATGGCCTGAGCTGAAGAGGATTTTGTTCGGACACAGTATGGGATCGATGGTAGTCCGTTCATATACAAAACGTTATGATTCACATATAGATACACTGATAGTCTGTGGTTCTCCAAGCGCCAATCCTGCAGCCGGAGCCGGAAAAATACTGGCAAGGCTCACAGCTGCTTTTTCAAAAAAAGGCTGGCATCACAGACCGGCAATACTTCAACGAATGTCTTTCGGTTCTTTCAACAAACCTTTTGAGAATGAAGGATTTCCAAGCGCCTGGGTATGCTCGGACCAGGAAACTTTGAAAGCATATCATAAGGATCCACTCTGTCAGTTTGTATTCACTTCCAACGGCTTCTACAATCTCCTTTGCCTGATGCAATACTGCTACAGCGAGAAAGGATGGGCAATGAAGAATCCGAAACTGAAAGTGAGATTCATTTCAGGAGAAATGGATCCTTGCCGGGGCACTGACAAGCAGCATCAAGCCTCTGTGGAATTGATGAAAAAAGTGGGATATACCGATGTTGACAGCCGGATTTTCCCGAAAATGCGCCATGAGATTCTGAACGAGACCGAGCGCCATACCGTATGGAACCACGTCCTTGACATCATATCATAAGGCGATTGACTATTTCCGAGGCCGTTCCTTTTCGAACTGACTGGCTGAATACCGGTCAAACGCCATAGTA
>JALFNZ010000054.1 GCA_022774085.1 Bacteroidales bacterium | reverse complement strand
GTTCCGGAAGGGACATCCAAGATTGCCGTAACTCTCGAAGAAGACAATATGCTTCTGGAGGAGACAGTCGTTGTCGGTTATGGTACTCAGAAGAAGGTCAATTTGACCGGAGCAATCACTTCTGTGGATTCCAAGTCATTGGAAAACCGTACAGCTCACAATGTATCAACCATGCTTCAGGGTTCTGTACCGGGACTTAACATCAGCACTTCATCCGGTAACCCTGGTTCAACAGGATCAATCAATGTCCGCGGTTATACATCAATCAACGGTGCCGACCCTCTCGTACTCATCGACGGAGCAGTTGGAGACCTCGACCGTGTCAACCCTAACGACATCGAGTCCATCTCTGTCATCAAGGATGCCGCTGCAGCAGCCGTTTACGGTGCCCGTGCAGCATTCGGTGTAATCCTCGTTACCACAAAGAGCGGTAAAGCTGAAGACGGCAAGGCAACAGTCCGTTACAGCGGCCGTTTCGGATGGGAGGAGCCTACCACCTCGACTGATTATGAGACAAGAGGTTACTGGTCAGTCCATACTCACAATGTCTTCCGTATGAATTCAGAAGGAAACAAATATGTGAAATATGATGAGTATGACATGCAGCAACTCCTTGCCCGTGTCAATGATGTGACTGAGAATCCGGATCGTCCTTGGGTTGTCGAGCGTACAGTCAACGGTCTCAGGCAGTGGCGTTACTACGGAAACTACGACTGGTGGCACATGCTCTTCAATGACCAGCATCCTGTTCAGCAGCACAATATCTCCATCTCAGGTGGCGGAAAAAATGTGAAGTATTTCGTATCAGGTGGTTATGACCGTCAGCAAGGTATCATCAAACAGCGCCCTGACGTATTTACAAAATACAATCTGCGTTCAAAGGTTGATTTCAACATCAATAAGTACATGAAGTTCAGCAACAATACTTCATTCTACAGTTCATTGTACGATTTCATAGGTGTTGGAGATATCCAGAATGCCATCGCTTATACTGCTTCACACGCGCTTCCAATCTTCCCTATGCAGAATCCTGATGGAAGTTGGGTTTACAAGTTGAAGGATTTCTTCAACTCGGACTATGCAGTAGGTAACGGTCGTCACATCGTCTATGGAGAAGGCAAGAATACCAACTTCCAGAGAAAGACTGACTTTGCGAATACCTCCGAACTCACAATTACTCCAGTGAAGGGCCTTTCAATCGTGGCAAACTTTACATATAGATTCCACCAGAATAGAAACACCAGCAGGACAACCAATCTCACATACAGGAGATATCCGGATGCCGAACTTGAGAAATACGATACCGGCGCAGGTCTTGACCAGCTAAAAGAAAGCATCGCTACATACAACTACTATGCAGCCAATGTCTTTGCAACTTATGATAACACATTTGCAGACAAACACCATCTTACTGCCATGTTCGGATGGAACTACGAAAGTCAGGATGGAAAAACTGTTGGTGCAAGCGGTGACTACCTTCTTACTGAGAATCTCTCCGACCTTAACCTTGTAGGTACCAATTCTGACGGTGCAACAGTAATGGCTACTTCCGGTGGACGTACGGCATATGCCCTCATGGGTTATTTCGGACGTATCAACTACGATTATGCAGGTCGTTATCTTTTCGAGATTTCAGGCCGTTATGACGGTACTTCACGCTTTGCGAAGGGTCACAGATGGGGCTTCTTCCCTTCAGGATCACTTGGATGGCGTATTTCAGAAGAGCCTTTCTTCGCTCCAGCTAAGAATACTGTTGACAACTTGAAGATCCGTGCATCATTCGGTACTCTCGGTAATCAGAATGTAGCAAACGATATTGCTTACCGTCTTATTGAAATCAAAAACTTTGCATACTACAACTTCGGAGAAGGCAGCACAGTCGGAAAATATGCAAGTATCTCTGCTCCTAACTCATCAGAACTTACTTGGGAGACTTCAGAGCAGTGGAACGTCGGCGTCGACCTCGATATGTTCAAGAGTAGACTCCAGTTCACCGGTGAGGCTTATATCCGTGACACAAAGAACATGCTTACCGACGGTTACGAGCTTCCAGCAGTATATGGTGCTGATGCTCCTAAGCAGAATACCGCTGACCTCCGCACTAAAGGTCTCGAGTTCTCCCTTGGCTGGAAAGACCAGTTCATGCTCGGCGGACATCCTTTCGGCTATGGCATCAAAGGTATGATCAGTGTTTATGACTCTGAAATAACCAAATATGAGAATCAAGACAAGACTTTCGCAAAGTCATACTATGTAGGACAGAAACTTGGAGAAATCTGGGGCTTCGTAGCTGATGACCTCTTCCAGAGCGATGAAGAAGCTCAGGCTTATGCTGCTGAAGTTGACCTCTCCTATGTGAAGGGCAAACTCAGCAAAGTAGGTGGATGGGGTGCCGGTGACCTTAAGTACATAGACCTTGACGGCGACGGCAAGATAGGCATTGGTTCCAACAATGTTGATGATCCTGGTGACCGCAAGATTATAGGTAACTCCCTTGCAAGACTTCAGTATGGTCTCACCCTCAGCCTCGATTACTTAGGATTCGACGTTTCTGCCTTCTTCCAGGGAACAGGAAACCACTACTGGTATCCACATGTAAGGTCGTTTGCATTCTGGGGACCATTCTCTCAGCCAATGTGTACTTACCTTCCTAAGGACTTCCTGCAGAACTGCTGGAGCCCTGAAAATCCTGATGCTTATTTCCCACGTCCTATAGCTTATTTGGCTTATGATGGCGGAGCTCAGCTCAATAAAGTAAACACTCGCTATCTGCAGAATATCCGCTATCTTAGATTCAAGAATCTGACAGTCGGATATACTCTTCCTCAAAAAGCTACCAAGAAAATCGGTATCGACAAGATACGTCTTTACTTCTCAGGAGAGAACCTCCATTATTGGTCTCCATTCAAGAAGAACAGTATCTACATAGATCCTGAAGCAGCATTCAACCGTAGCAATAATGACTACAACCGAATGTTCTATCCTTGGCAGAAAACCTATATGTTCGGTATTGACATAACATTCTAATCCAGTGAGTAATATGAAAAAGAATATATTGATTATCGCTGCAGCTGCGTTTGCATTCAGCGCCTGCGGACTTCTGGACAAGGATCCTCAGTCTAAGCTCAGTCCTGAGACTTTCTTCAAGAATGCCACCGACTTGCAGCTATTTACCAACCCATACTATAACAACTTGCTGCCTAAGAGTATCTTCAGCGAGCAGAGTGACCAGTATGTGCACCAGGATCCTTCGAACTTGGTGAAAAGTGGCAGCAACCGTACTGTTCCTGCTTCAGGCGGAGGATGGTCATGGGGAGACCTCAGGCGTATCAACACCTGTCTTGACTATATTCCTTTGCAGTGTGAAGACCCTGCAGCAGCTGAACAATATACAGCCCTCAGCCGCTTCTTCAGGGCATATTTCTACTTTGACAAAGTCCAGCGCTTCGGTGATGTTCCTTGGATTGACCATGAGCCGGGTTCAGATGATCCTGTACTTCAGGCACCAAGGGATAGCCGTGAATTCATCATGCAGAAAATGATTGAAGATGTTGACTATGCAATTGAACATCTTCCTGATTCTTACGGTGGCAAGAACTATCGTGCTACCAAATGGGCTGCTATGGCATTCAAATCACGTTTCTGCCTTTATGAAGGAACATACAGGAAGTACCACAACCTTCAGAAACCAGAGTGGGAGCATGATTCTGCATACTATCTCGAGCAGGCTTACAAGGCAGCTGAAATGTTGATGGAGAATGGTCCATTCAAACTTTATTCAACAGGAAATCCTGACCTTGACTATGCAGCATTCTTCTCTTCTTATGATGCACAGACAACCGAGGCCATCCTCGCCATCAACTTTGACTATGGTACATCCCTCATGCATAACGCAACTGCTTTTGCAGTTGAGGCCGGCCGTGGTGCATGTCTGACTAAAAAGTTCGTTGATGCATACCTCATGAAGGACGGTACTCGATTCACCGATAAGCCGGGTTGGGAGACA
>JALFNZ010000015.1 GCA_022774085.1 Bacteroidales bacterium | reverse complement strand
TTCCTCAAGGTCATTTATCAGAGATTCGTCGGCTGGACTCCGGGAGATGTGTTTTTCCTGAATGTTCTTGATGGCAAGAGAACTCACATAATTTATTATGGCACAAGATATTTCTCCATTTTCTCTGATGCCGCGAACTTTGGAGGTTCCATGGGTATGGCCATCGTGGTCTTTGCAATAGCTGGCATGCATACCAAAAATATCGGCGAACGCATTTACTATTTTGTCGTGGCATTGTGTGCGTGCATCGGGATGCTGATGTCGGGTACCAGAAGTGCCCTGCCTGTACCGGTAGCCGGAATCATGGCCTATCTTGTTCTGATAAAGGATTATAAGAAAATGATTCCCATTGGCCTTGTCTGTGCCATAGCTGTGGGTTTGTTGGCTTTTACCGAAATCGGACAGAGCAATACTGCCATCAGGAGGGCCCGTACGATTTTCCACAGGGAGGAGGACCTGTCCTATCTTACCAGGAAGGAGAACCAAAGAGCCCTTCGTGGCTACATGAAACAACTGCCATTCGGGAATGGCCTTGGGATGAGTGCCGGCAGGGCTCAGAAGAATGGTGATTTCTCACCTGTAACATATTATCCGACAGATTCATGGATTGTCCAGCTATGGGTGGAAACCGGTATAATTGGGCTGTCCTTGTATTTGTGCGTAATGATGTATATATTTGTAAGGTGTGCGTATATTATATTTTTCAAACTGAAGAACAAGCAGTTGGCCGGGATTTGCTCCGGACTGCTGTCGGGAGTGGCAGGTCTTTTCGTCATGTCCACCAACAACGAAGTATTTACCCAGTTCCCGAACAGCATTCTGGTCTATGTAAGTCTTGCCCTTGTGTTCATCAGCCCGCAAATTGACGAAAGAATGCCTGAAGATGAATAAGAAAGTATCTTTCATAACTGTGAATTTCAATGGAAAGGAACAGACAGCAGACATGATCCGTTCGATAATGATGAACGTGCGGTCCTGCCAATGGGAAGTGATTGTGGTTGACAATGGCTCAAGCATTGACGAGGCTAAGTTGCTGAAAGAGACTTTCCCTCAAATCACCTGCATAAGGAGTGAGCAGAATCTCGGATTTGCCGGGGGTAACAATCTTGCCCTTGAACATGCATGCGGTGACTACCTGTTCTTTATCAATAACGACACTGAAATACTTGAAGATAAGGTGCATTTGCTATGCAAGGCACTCGATGAACATCCTCAGGCGGCCATGGTATGTCCAAAAATCTGTTTCTTCGACAGCAAGGACACCATTCAATATGCAGGCTACACCCCAATGAAGGGTTTCAGGATGAAAAACGGGATGGTCGGATATGGCTGCAAGGATGACGGGACCTTTGACAAGGCCGGTTTTACAGCCTTTCCACACGGGGCAGCGATGATGGTAAGAAGGGCAGCTCTTGAGGATGTTGGCCCTATGCCGGAAGTCTATTTCCTTTATTATGAGGAACTTGACTGGACCATGATGTTCGCACGTAAAGGGTGGAAGATATATTTTGAGCCCGCATGCACCATCTATCACAAGGACAGCATGACCACCAAAAGGTTCGGCCCTGTGTTCACCTATTATATGACACGCAGCAGGCTCATCTTTGCAAGAAGAAACCTCAGCGGAATGCAAAGGTGGTTGTCTATCAGGTTCACAAGATATGTTGCATCAGGTAAAAGTTTCATTGTCAACCTCTTACACAAAAGGGGCGATTCGGCCCTGGCTGTGATACGCGCCAATATCGACTATATAAAAATGAGAAACAGAAAAGAGATATGATTCATCTGATACATATAGTCCTGATATACTCCCTGGTCTTGCCGGCATTCTATTATTTCATCTTTGCCATGGCGGGCCGGACTCATTCCGTCAAGCGTGAACGGCGTAGAGGAGGGAGTACGGTCAGGAGCCGTTTCTGCATATTGATTCCAGCATATAAAAGCGATGGTTTCATAATGCAGACTGTACGGGCAGCGTTAGATCAGGACTATCCGGCTGACAAATTCAAAGTGCTGGTCATTTCAGACAGTATGGATGAGCAGACGGACAGGATGCTGGTTGCCGAAGGTGCCGATGTGCTG
Source organism: Bacteroidales bacterium (assembly GCA_022774085.1). Lineage (GTDB taxonomy): Bacteria > Bacteroidota > Bacteroidia > Bacteroidales > UBA932 > Cryptobacteroides. Next base: position 5,323 of record JALFNZ010000015.1, on the reverse strand, counting down.
AAAGTTACTTTTGAGAACAGCACCAAGGCGGCATCCCTGAATGCAGCGGTGGATTATCTTGGTGATGATGCAGCTGATTATGTTCTGATTGTGGACTCCGACAACATAGTAAGGCCGGACTTCGTTTCAAAGATGAATGAAGTCCTCTGCGGAAGGGTGGTTGCCGTACAGGGGCACAGGTGCGCAAAGAATTCCGACACACCGGTTGCTTTGGCGGATGGTATATTCGAAGAAGTCAACAATCTGGTTTTCAGGCAGGGACACAGTGCACTCGGCTTGTCATCCGCCCTTGTAGGTTCCGGAATGGCCTTCCCTTACAAATGGTTCAGGGACAGTGCAAAAGGTTTCGTCACGGCCGGTGAGGACAAGGAAATGGAACTCAGGTTGCTGAAAGACGGTATCTTCGTCGAATATGCCGGTGATATAGATATTCAGGATGAAAAGACGCGAAGCGTTGAGAATCTTCAGAGACAAAGGCTCCGCTGGCTCCGCTCCCAATATTACCTGATAGGAAATGCATTGAGGGAATTCCCGGAAGTTGCTCTGAAAGCCGGCTATGCCGACAAATTATTCCAATGGACCTTCCCTCCGCGCCTTCTGGTGATATCGGGTCTTCCGGTGATGGCATTGCTGACAATGTTTGCGGGTTCGGCATATATGTCGGTTTATATTACCGGCACATTGCTTTTGTTCACCGCCATAATGTTAGGAATCCCGAAAGGACTGAAAATCAAGGACATAATCTCAATATTCAAGGTTGTTCCACGCATTTTCACAGCGACGGTGCACAATATTTTCTCCAAGAAGCAGGCTAAGGACAAATTCATTCATACAGACCACCAATGAGAATAGCAATCGAAGCACAGCGCATTTTCAGGCGCAACAAGCACGGAATGGATTTCGTGATTCTGGAAATCATCCGCTGCCTTCAGAAGATGGACCACAGGAACGAATACTGGGTGTTTGTCGCCCCGGGCGAAGATGTGTGCCTTAAAGAAAGTGAGAATTTCCATATTGAAGTCCTCGGAAGCGGCTTCTATCCCCTTTGGGAACAGGTTCTGCTGCCGCGGGCGGTACGCAGGGTAAAGGCCGACGTGCTTCACTGCACCAGCAACACCGCTCCCCTCTTTCCTGGAGCGCCCCTGATGGTGACTCTCCACGATGTAATTTGTCTGGAAAAGGAGAATGGTGCCAGTTCGTCGATGTATCAGAGAATGGGCAGGATATACAGCAGATTCGTAATCCCGAGATTCATCCACCGTTGTGCCAAAGTCGTGACTGTTTCCAACTATGAGAAAGAACAGATAATTGCAAAATTGGGTTTGCCGGAAGAAAAGGTGCAGGTGGTTTACAATGGTTTTTCTGACGAATTCAATGAAAAAGCTGCCTCAAAATCAAGGGATTATCTTCTCTTTTTGGGAGCGACGGCTCCGAAGAAAAACACCGGGGGGACTATCCGGGCCTATTCGCTGTATTTGGACAAATCAAGGAAGAAACTGCCTCTGAAGATTGCAGATCTAGGGAAAGAGCAGGTCGTGTCCATCCTGGAAGAGATTGGAAAGTCTGACCTTTTAAATCATATCGAATGTACAGGCTATGTGCCACATTCTGAGCTGCCTGCCCTTTACGGCGGAGCTGCAGCCTTCCTATATACCTCATTCAGAGAGAGTTTCGGCATTCCTCAGCTTGAGGCCATGGCATGTCTCACTCCGGTGGTTGTCTCCGACAAATCCGCCCTGCCAGAAATCGCCGGTCCCGGTGCTGTCTATGCCGATCCGTACAAGCCTCAAAGCATTGCCGATGCGCTGCTGAAGCTTGAAAATGACGACCAGTATCGTCAGGAGGCCGTGGAATATGGAAGACAGAGAATCCGCAATTTCTCATGGAGCAAATCAGCAGAGGCTGTGCTCAGACTTTATGAATCATTTAAAAAGTAGTATATGTCCGATCTGACTAACCTGAAATATTCCCACCCGAAACTCAAACAATTCATCGTGTGGTGTCTGTCATCTATGAAACATCCAAGGCCACGTCTTTGGACCAGAATGTTCGTAAACCCGTTTTTCCATAAAAGAAGGGGAAGCAAGGTGTGCCGGAAGGCCCGTCTGGATGTGTTTCCCTGGAGGAAATTCGTGCTTGGAAAGGGTGCCATCGTCGAGGATTTTGCCGTGGTCAACAACGGTGCCGGAGACGTATTCATCGGTGAGAAATCCCGGATCGGGATTGGAAGTGTCGTGGTAGGGCCTGTAGAAATCGGGCGGAGTACCTCGCTCGGGCCACATGTGCATATTGCCGGGTTCAACCATACATTTGAGGACGGGGACCGTGACTGGAACGAGCAGGGACTTACCCTTAGGCCTATCAAAATTGGTGATGAATGTCTCATCGGTGCCAATTCGTGTGTATGCGGTGGCGTGACCATCGGCAACAGGGTGCAGGTCGGAGCCGGAAGCGTAGTCACCAAAGACTTGCCTGATGCTTGCGTAGCGGTGGGCAATCCTGCCAGGGTGATCAAGCTCTATAATCCTCAGACTAAGAAATGGGAAAGGGTATGAAAGTGATGTTTCTGGTTTTCCACACCATCGTGGAGCATAGCGGAATCAGCAAAAAGATACTTGCCCAGGTGGAGGGACTCCGACAAAACGGGGCCCAGGTGTCTCTCTGTCGCCTTGTCATAGATTCTGACGGAAGGAAATACAGGGCTTTGGAAGATGAGGCAATCTGTGAGTTCGGAGACGGGCTGAAGGCAAAGCTCCGCAAAAGAGTGGATTATTCCGACATCGTAAAGAGTGCCATAGACGGAGGATATGACCTTATATATATAAGGTATGATATCAATGCCGATCCTTTCACTGTAAGGATGATGAGGCAGTTTCAGAAAAACGGCATCAGGACAGTGGTTGAGATTCCTACCTTCCCTTATGACGGGGAATTCAAGGGTCAGGGGCTCATGATGAATGTGCAGCTGATGATTGACAAGCTTTTCCGCAGACGATTTTTCAGTCACTGTGACAAAATCATCCTCTACAGCGGCCCCGACACCCTCCACTCAAGGCCGGTCATACATATAAGCAATGGTGTGGATTTCAATTCTGTACCTCTTTCACATAAGGATGCATGCAAGCGGGATGTTTCCGGTGAGCTGAAACTGCTTTCCGTTGCCAATATTCATCTCTGGCACGGTCTGGACAGGCTGATAAGAGGTATGGCTGAGCATAAGGACATTGATTGCCAGTTGCATATCGTCGGTGACGGAGTCCCTTCAATAATAGATAGTTACCGTTCTTTGGCCGAAGATCTGGGAATATCGGACAGGGTGAAGATTCTGGGGCCGATGTTCGGTCAGGCTTTGAATGCAGAATTCGAATGGGCAGACATGGCGGTTGGCAGCCTGGGACGGCACCGCAGCGGCATCACAAGCATCAAGACCTTGAAAAACAGGGAGTATGCGGCCCGTGGGCTTGCCTTTTTCTATTCCGAGCAGGATGATGACTTCGACAATGCTCCGTATGTGCTCAAAGTACCGGCGGATGAGTCTGCAATAGACATCAGTTCGCTGACAGACTTCCTTTCAGGGATGTCCCTGTCCGGTTCCGAAATAAGGGAGTCAGTTCAGGGGCTTGGATGGAAGAACCAGATGGCAAAGGTTATCGAAGGTATTTCTTGAAAAGCAGGGCCAGATATGGCTTGGCAGAAAAAGCATGAGGATAGCGTGTGACGATTGTCCATGCTATTTTTATTCTGTACTTGAGCGGCAGATTCCATGAATTGTGCATCAGGGATATTACAAAGCCTTTGGTCAGGAGTCTGACCGTATCCTTTTCCTCTTTGGTGTCACCAAGGCCCTCACATAATTTCAGAGTGGTCAGGTAGCCTTGAGCGTTCCGCTCGGAGAACGTTCTTGTCATCACGGAATTTACCCTAAGCCTCCGGTGATAGAATTCTTCGGGTATGCCTGCAATTCGGTCTGCCTTGAGATATGCAGCGGCGGAGAAGAATTCATCTTCATGGACTATTCCTTCCGGAAAAGATATCTTGTTTTTGGTTATGAAGTCCTTGCGGTACAGGCACATGCAGACCGAACAGCGGTAGAGTCCCCTCTTGAGCATGTCTTCCATGGCAATGCGTCCCTGAATCACACGGGTGTATGGTTCTGCACGGTGATAGTCGAACCAGGAAGCAGTCTTGTCGTATTCAGCCCCGAAAGATACGGCATCAAAGAAGACAAAGTCCAGATTGTCCTTGAGACATCTTGCGACACAAGATTCCAAAGTATTCCTGTCTATCCAGTCATCACTGTCCATGAAATAGACAAAGTCTCCGGATGCCATGGCAAGGGCCCGGTTGCGTGCAGCTCCCTGACCAGAATTTTTCTGGGACACCAGCCTTATCCTGTCTCCGAAACTTTGAAGCACTTCAAGGCTGCCGTCCGTGGAGCCATCATTCACAGCTATTATTTCCACAGCTTCAAGGCTCTGGTCCAGAACACTTTGAATTGTCTCGGCCAGATAGTCCCGACTATTATAGACCGGGATTATCACGCTCACAAGGGGCTTCATTTTCCGGCCTCCTTCTGCACCAGTCTGAATGTAGAGACCATCATCTTATGGTCGCTGATCAGGTCATCAACGATACGGCTGTCTGTGCAGACTAAGTCGTCGTTGTAGAAAATATAATCGATCCGGGCAAAATTTCCAAGATTGCGGTAGGTGGATCCGGAACCGTGGCCGACTTCGTGGAAACTGTCCTTGAGTCCGGCTGAATGCATCTGTCTGTATGGTGCGGCCCACGGCAGGCAGTTGAAGTCACCTGCAATGATGAGCGGTCGGTTGACAGTGCCGGTACGGCGGGCAAGGGAAATCGCCTGATTTTCCCTTATGTCACCATTCTGTATGAATGTCAATGCCATTCCCAATCCAATGGCGGAATCAGGAGCACCCGATGAGGCAAATCCGCTAATGCCCGTTGTCATCAGATGTACTGCCATTATCTCCACATTCCTGTTGTCTGGCAAGGTCAGGATGATGTCGGAGAAACTGTCTGAAAGGTCTTCGAACTTCATCCTTTTATGCTCTTTTATAGGAAATCGTGAAATGCATGCACATTCCCCTTGTATGGACACATATTTATATTCACCTTTGAACAGTTTGGAGAAGGCCTTTTCATCAAGCTGCCAGTGGCTTTTATACTCCTGAAGCAGAAGCACGTCCAGTTCATTTTCCCTGGCACTTCTCAGCAAGACATCGGCCGTGACCGAAGCATTGTTGTTGAAGCTCAGCCAATTGATATTCAATGCTCCGATTCGGATATCTTCATTTTCATG
>JALFNZ010000006.1 GCA_022774085.1 Bacteroidales bacterium | reverse complement strand
GGCCTGCATCTCATCGAGCTGGCGATGCAAGTTCTTCTCCAACAGCTCGTTGATAGCTATCTGTTTGTCTAGAAGGATGATGCCCAAGAAGACATTGCGCACGCGCGAGCGTATGTTGTAGAGGTTGACTTCCAGCTGACTGCTCTTGACGCGGGCACCGACTATGGCGGCTTCTTTTCGGAGCGCGCCTGCTCCTCCATCCCAGATTTGCTGATTTAGCTCGGCAACTATTGAATACTGATCGTGGGGGATGTTGATGTCCATCCCGGGGATGTCGAAAGGCAACTCGACAACCTCCGACTGCCAGCTCGCCTTTCCGGAGACTCCAAGCTGCGGGAGCCAGGAGCGGGATGCATTGGAAATGTCATAGTCGCGGGTCTTTTCAATCAGGTCCATCTCCTTGATTTGAGGGTAGTTGTCGTAACTCCAACTGATACATTCGTCCAAGCTTACCTGGGCGCAAACCACACCGCAGGCCGCAAGCAGGAGGGTAGCGGTGAAGATGAAATTTCGAATGGTCATATATTGAGTTTATTGCTTATTGTTTCAATGAGACTGCGCCTGCGCTGCTCCAGGAAGGCTTTTTCGGCCTCGGCGTCCATATTGAGCATCACTCTCGAGAGCGGCAGGAGGGCGAAGGTCGCGTAGTTGCCCATCACCATCTCGATAAGAAGTGAGGTAATGCTCACTTTGGCGATTTCCCCTCTCGCAGCGGCCTCGTCCAGCCTCGCCTGATGATCTTTAAGCGCCTTTCCGGCCATACGCATAAAGCCTTCGCGGTAACGCTCGAGTATTTCGGGGCTCTCCTGGGCAACTTCGACAAGGATTCTGATCTGACCCTGGTATTGCTCCATAAAGTCGAAGTGCCGAGAGGTGACTTCCATCAGGGTTTGGACTGCATCCTTCCCTGGGCTCATCAGGACCTTGAAGTCTTCGTGCATCTCTTTGATATAAGAGTCCAGGACTGTGAGAAATATCTGCTCCTTGGTCCTGTAATAATAATGCAGCATAGCGTGGGTTACTCCCGCCTCATTGGCGATGGCGTTTGTCGTAGTCGCCTTGTAGCCCTTTTCCTTGAAGAGCTTTATGGCCGCCTGCAGTATAGCGCTTTCGGTAGTCTGGTTCATAATTTCATTTTAACATATTTGTTTAACAATGCTGTTAATACTCTGCAAATATATATAAATTTGCGATATATTGATACATCAAATATGATTTTTTTGTCCGACTGAGCAATCGACGGATCACTATCGACGAAGTTCCTCAGCTCACATCACGTAACGGAAGTTGCCGGAGTCACTTTTTAGTGCAGCGGGTTAATTGAAGTTGAATAAATTGAAAATTTTATGTAAGTTTGTAAATGCGTCCGTTACTCTCAAATTGATAACAACCAATGAATAATTCTTTTTATACTAACAGTATACAGGCATTTTGTTCAGACGACTCCGAAGGCGTATGGGGTACCATTTCCCGGAATAGCCGTATGGATGATAATGTTCTGCAGAAGGATTCTTGGCACCACGAAATATCAGAGTTGCAACAATCGCTCTCCGGGCTTGAGGGGAGCATTTTCTTCGAGTATTCCATCCCCAGATTAGGCAAACGTGCTGATGTGGTCGTTGTGTCCAAAGGAATTGTTTTCGTCTTGGAGTATAAAGTCGGTTCCCGCTCATTTGACAGGCCCGATATTGAACAGGTATGGGATTATGCTCTTGACTTGAAATACTTTCACGAAAAGAGCCGCGAGTTATGGATTGCGCCAGTATTGATTGCTACGAAAGCGGCTGAACGCTCGCATTCATATGTCCGTTCAAACTACGATGACAAAGTCCTGGAACCGATTTGCTGCAATGATGATATGCTTCGACTCATTATTGACGAAGTCATTGCACACTATGGGTTTGATGCTAAGATTGATTCTTGGGAAAACAGTCGTTATAACCCTACCCCGACAATCATTGAAGCGGCAACAACTCTCTACCGACGCAAGAATATGGATAACAAATCCATAGCAGATATCACCAGGACTGATGCCACCGGGAAGAGTCTTCAAACAACCACAGACGCAGTCCTAAGCATCATCGACGAATCAAGAGAGAAATGTCAGAAAAGCATATGCTTTGTTACCGGTGTCCCGGGGGCAGGAAAGACATTGGTCGGTTTGAATATTGCGATCAACCTGTTCGAAGCCAGCAAGGACAAGGACAGCGAGAAGGACAGAAGTCTGGCAGTATACCTTAGTGGCAACGGTCCCTTGGTAAAGGTCCTTAGGGAAGCATTGGCAAGGGATGCCGTCGAACAGGAAAAAGCTAAGAATCCAAAGACCAAATACAATAAAACAAGGGCCCACAAGGCAGTGGATTCGTTCATCATGGACGTTTATCATCATCGCGATTACGTTATGCAGATGGTGAAAAGACCGATCGCAGAAGGCTCAAAGTCATTGGACGTCAACCCACTGGTGGCGCCCGACGGTGGAGCAGACTGGCTGACCGAACACGTCGACATCTTCGATGAGGCACAGCGCAGTTGGACCTACGAGCAACTCAAATCCTGGCTGGCAAGAAAGAAAGGCATAAAGAACTTTCCTATGTCAGAACCGGGCTTTCTCACTTGGGGGCTTGACAAAAAGAAAGATTGGGCAGTAATAATATGCCTTGTCGGAGGAGGACAAGAGATCAATACAGGTGAAGCCGGTATTTCCACCTGGCTTTCTGCGATTCAGGAATCCTTTGACAATTGGCACGTGTACTATCCGAAGAACCTTACGGAAAAAGAATATGCGGACGGGAAGGTTGAAGAAAGACTGAAGGACTTCCCTGCTGATAAAAAACACGCCCGCGATGACCTGCACCTGGCAGTGAGTCAAAGGAGTTTCCGTGCAGAGAATCTCAGCAAATTCGTCAAAGCAATACTTGACGTCAATATAGATTCGGCAAAGGAACAATTGGAACTCTTGAATAAAAATTATCCAATCCGCGTCACCCGCAACTTGGACAAGGCAAAGGACTGGCTACGCCAAAAGGCAAGAGGTTCAGAAAGATATGGGCTCCTGGTTTCCTCCCAGGCATATCGGCTACGTCCACTTTCAATTGACGTCCGATGTAAGCCGGACACAGTGCACTGGTTTCTTGACGACATTACAGATATCAGGTCCTCCCTGTTTCTGGAGGATGTCGCAACCGAATTCGATGTTCAGGGTCTTGAACTCGACTGGGTCGGAATCGTATGGGACGGAGACATGATTTATGATCCGGATCATAAGGTTTTAAGTGCCAAGGACCGCAAGAAAGCGGAATTGACACAAGATCAGTGGACACATAGGTCTTTCAGTGGTGGTGTCTGGCAGAATATTGCGTCAGATATGAGAAGAATCTATCAAATCAATGCTTACCGGGTTCTCCTTACCAGAGCCAGACAAGGTATGATAATATGTATTCCTGAGGGTAACTCCGCCAAAAACATCGATGGATCATGGCAAGACCCAACACGCCTGTGTTCGTTCTATGACAGCACATATTCATACCTTCATGATATCATTGGCATCATTGATATAGACGATGATTGATCAGGCGAAACAATCCTCAAGATTGCAGATTCTTTTCCTTTCAATAAGAATAAATAGAACTCATTATGAAACACATAGAAGTGGCAGCTGCGGTGATAAGGCGCGGTAACGAGGTTTTTGCAACGCAGCGCGGATATGGGGAATTCAAGGATTGGTGGGAGTTCCCGGGTGGGAAGATTGAACCCGGGGAAAGCCCGCAGCAGGCCTTGGAGCGCGAAATACACGAGGAGCTGGATGCAACCATAGAGGTCGGCGAGCTTCTCCAGACAGTGGAATGGGACTACCCTGGTTTCCATCTCACAATGCATTGCTTCTGGTGCGAACTCACCGGGGAGTCGCTGCACCTGAATGAGCACGAAGCCGCCGCCTGGCTTGACAAAGACACTCTGTTTTCCGTCAGGTGGCTTCCGGCTGATGAAGGTATACTGAAAGTGATTGAGCAGGAAATTAATCTTCGTTCCAATCCTTAAAAGCATTCATGATAATGGTTGGATGTCCATCCTCAGTGAAGGCGCCGAGCTTATACTGAGATGGCCTGCATTCAGGTTCCCAATAAAAGACGCCTTTGCAATGTCCGTCAGTATTGTTGACAGCTTCACGGATTGTGCGGGCAAGCTGACGCCTGCTGCGTTCCATTCTTTCAGGGTCATTCTCATCAACCGGATATCCGGTTTCTACAATCATCACATCGCAAGCGAATTTTTCACTGACATACTTGATGTTCTCAATGCAGTCCGTTATCACCTGATCTTCGTCTGTCCTGTAGCCGCCGTCAAGCGCCCAATAAGGATAAAGCGACATACCGATCATATCCCACTTTGCACCGTTGTCCTTAAGCACACCAAGGTTAAAATCATATAAGTCTTTGTCAAATCCATTGTCAAGGTGAACCATAACAATCGACTCCGGGAAAACAGACTTGCAGGCATCATAACCAGTGGAGAAAAAACCGGCATACTGCTCAGGATTATTGACAACATGACCCATTGACTCAGTTATAGTGGTGTTTCCATTCTCATCAACTATTGGCCACCCCATCTCATTTGATTTGACACTCCAGAGGAAGCCGTTTCTCGTCTCATTTCCAACCTGAATCCATTTCGGTTCTATATTATTATCCTTAAGGTAGTCAAGCACTTCCACAGTGTGATTCCACAGATCCTGCTTCATCTGCTCATAATCGTGTCCGCTCCATGCTGCAGGAATATTCTGTTTTGCCGGATCTGCCCACCAGTCGCTATAATGGAAATCAAGCAGTATCTCCATGTCAAGATTCTTTGCTCTGATGCACTTTTCAAGAAGGTCTTCCTTACTGCACCAGTTTCCATGTTTTGACGGATCAACCCAAACTCTATGACGCACGGCGTTAAGTCCTAGTTCCTTCATAAGAGCTGTACACTCCATTTCCTGCCCCTGCTTGTTATAGAATTTATAACCCAAAGACTCGTATTCCGTGATCCACCCGAGATCCGCACCCAACCAGAATTCCTGCTCAGTGCTTTCTTGGTTACATGCTGCCAGTACTAAAACTCCAAACAAAGCAAATGCTGCTGATATTTTCCAATTTCGCATAATACTAAAATGTTCCGATAGAAATAATTATCCACAAATTTCGAGTAAAAATAATAGAAAAAATCTAAAAATCAGACATTCTTATACATAAATGCTATCCTTCAGCAGGCATCATGCCCTTGCCGACGCAGATACCTTTGCGATGATAGCTTTGAAGATAATTTGAAGTAAATCGAGGATATGCTATAAAAAAATATTAAATTTGTGGAATTGCATGGTATGATTCCAACAGGAACGATACCGGACATAATTTTAACACTACAGGCAAAATTTTGTACTATGAGCTTTTCTAAATACTGTACGGTCATAAGTGCCGCCGTGATTCTTTCAGCAGGCACAATCTCAGCTCAGGAGTCTCTGAGACAACGCATCGCCGAAAATCCCCTTGTAGCCGCCGGCAATGGCAATGTTTACCCTGTTCCCGATCAGGAAGCCCCGAAGACGTTGAAAGGATTCAAACCATTCTATATCAGCCACTACTCCCGCCACGGTTCTCGTTGGCTCATCAGCCGGGCAGATTATCAGAGACCGATGTCGGTATTACAGGAGCAATATAAAAGAGGTAATCTTACAACTCTCGGAGAAGATATGATGCACCGTCTGGAGATTGTCTGCCAGGCTGCTGAATCACGATATGAGGAGCTGACCGTCAAAGGAGCGCAGCAGCAAAGGGACATTGCAAGAAGGATGTTCAACAATTACCCTGAGGTATTTGATAAAGGTGCCAAGGTTCGGGCACGTTCCACAATCGTAATAAGGTGCATTCTGAGCATGAACGCCTTCACGAATGCTCTCTCAGGATGCAACAATACTCTTGATATCAATGCGGATGCGAGCAAACACGATATGTATTATATGAACTGGCACGACCAGGAGCACATTGTGCCGGACAAAGATATGAGGGCAGTGACAGACAGCATCAACAAGGCCAATATCCATCCGGAAAGGTTCATGAGTTCCATTTTCAAGAATCCAGAAGGAATCAGCCAGTCATTCTTTTCTGAAATGTATATGATTTGCGGCAACGTTCAAGGCACGACCGTGTCAGAAGTATCTTTCTGGGATCTTTTCACAACGGATGAACTCTACTCATTGTATTATTGCAGCAATGCGGGATGGTATTTCAACCATGGCAATTCCCCGGCAAAGAACAATATGCGTCCATTTGTCCAGACCAATTTGCTCAGGACCATCATAGCCCAGGCGGACAATGCCATCGGAGACGGAGAATTTGCAGCTGATTTAAGATTCGGACATGACGGAAATCTGTCATCACTTGTTACCCTTATGAATATCAATGGGCTCGGTGCATCTGTCAAAGAGATTGACAGAATATCCGAAGTATGGAGCATAACTGATATCATTCCAATGGCAGCCAATCTCCAGATGGTATTTTACCGCAACAAAGCCGGTGAAGTGATAGTGCATTTCGCGTTGAACGAAAAAGAAGCGACACTTCCGATCGACACATACCAGCCTGCCGGAACAAAGAAGTCATCCAATGCGAAGTTTTACCGCTGGAGCGATGTCAAATCCTATTGGAATGGCATCTTGGCTTGCTCGCCTGTAAAAGACTGACTTGTCATCTCGACAAAGCGAAGCTAATGGAGATATTTGATAATCAGAAAGCAATACAGACCGGCTGGTCTTTTTCGAAGTAAAGAGTACTGACCGGCTGCTCCGACATTGTTCCATCCTCCTGATTTATCCGGAAAGCCTGGATGCAGTATGAATCGCGGCATGCAACGAGCATGAATTCCCCGTCAGGAGTTATCTGGAAGTTGCGCGGATGTATGCCGGTATTTCGATATGAAGTCATTTCGAGCAATCCGTCCTCCCCTACCTTGAATACGGAAATGCCGTCATTCTTGAGCCTGTGTGAAGTGTACAGGAATCTGCCTGATGGATGAAGATGGATGTCTGCACTTCCACCGGCATCAGTAAGATCGGCCTTCAGGCTCTGTTGCAAAGTGAATGCAGGCCTGCCGTTTTCTGAGGAAATCTTCACGGCATAGACCTTTCCGCCCAGTTCGGAAATGCAGTAAAGCATATCAGCCTTGCAGTTGAATTCCATGTGCCTTGGTCCGGTG
>JALFNZ010000180.1 GCA_022774085.1 Bacteroidales bacterium | reverse complement strand
AAAAGTTGAATTTGTTTTTTATTGTAGTCTTATGTACTTTTGTTCCCCCTTATCGGTCGGAAAGCCTATGGAGATAGATGACTTGCTTATGAAATTGAAAGATAATCAAATGATTCTCAGGTCTCTTGTAATATGCCTGATGCTGTCTTCGGTCAGTCTGAACTTGTTGGCACAGGCACAGGAGGGTGAGATATACCGTCAGGCAGCCGGAGTTAAATCCCTGATATTCAGAGGAAGAATGGCTCCTGAATATAAATTCGGATACAACGGCCACTGCTATGCAGAAAAAAAAGAATTCACACTCGGGTCAGTTATGTACAATGAACGTCTCTATGAAAATGTCATGTTGAATGTGGATGCCTGTGCAGACCTTCTGCTTGTACGCAATACCATGGCCATGTCCACAGTCAGGGACTATGTTGACTATGCTCTCATCGGCTCTGACCGGTATGTGAACCTCAACTACAATGGGCGTTGCCAGGGAGCGCCTGAAGGCTTCTGCAAGGAGCTATGCAGCGGTGCCGGCATGACCTTCTATTCCAAGGTGTCGAAAAAGATCAGTACCGACGAAGGATATCACAACGGCAAGGACATTGGCTACGATGATCCGGATTATAGCGATTATCTGAGTACATCTTCGGGCAGTGTAAAAGTGCTCCGCTATTTCCGTTTCAAGGAGAGGTTCTACCTTGTGCGTGATGGCAAGGCAGTCCAGATTCTCAACAGGAGAAGTTTTCTAAAACAGTTCGACCGTCATCTTGCATCAAAAATGAAGCATTATGCGTCATCCCATGGTCTGAATGCAGCAGATGTAAGCCTTCCTGACTACGTGAACGGACTTCTTTCATATTTGGAGGACGGTGAATGAAAAAGCTGATTGCATTTATATTGGTCTTGCTGCCTCTCTCACTCTCGGCACAGGAAGCAGTAGTGGAGATGAAAATGGTAAGTACAGATTCCCTTGTCAACTACCTCAGGACATTGGACAAAGGCAAGCTGTATTTCCGTAAGGATGCCGATGACAAGACTCTCCTTACAGTAAAATCCCCTGCCTCAAGGTTTTTTGAAGCAGCTATGAATGAAATCCGCAGCAAGGGCTATTCCGTTTCAGTATATGACGGCGCTTGGTTCGTGCTCAGAGGCAGCGGACTGGTATGCGACCTTCCTGAAGGCTATTTCAGCAATGAAGCCACAGACCAGGACGTCATTCCCGAATATACCGATGATCGTGAACTGATTGCGCGTTTCCAGAACAAAGTGTATGAAATCGGAGACAAAATGAAGCAGCGTACCAAGGGTTCCGGTTTCGTAAAGGGATATATACGAAATATATCCAACGGCGAAGCCATCCCGGGAGTTGCCGTCATAAGCGGCAATTCCTATGTCCTGACGGACAATTACGGTTATTACTGCCTGTCGCTGCCTGTCGGAGAGAACAGCATCTCGCTAAGTGGATATTCCCTGGATCCGATGGAACTAAAGCTTCTTGTTTATGGTGACGGTGAACTGGATGTCATGATGAAGGAAACTGTGCTTTCACTCCAGGGTGCATCCGTACAGGCAGACCGCCAGTCCCTTCACATCAGCTCGTCGATGGGAGTTGAGAGAATAAATGCCAGTTTCATGAAAACCATACCTGCCGCATTCGGTGAGTCGGATGTGATAAGGGCTGTCATGACCCTTCCCGGTGTCAAGACTGTGGGAGAAGCGGCAACCGGATTCAATGTACGCGGTGGCTCAGTTGACCAGAACCTGATTCTCCTCAACGAAGCGACCATCTATAATCCGAGCCACATGTTCGGCATCATGTCCGCATTCGATACTGATGTAGTAAGCACGGCGGACTTGTACAAAAGCAGTATTCCGATTGAACTGGGAGGTCGTCTTTCATCCGTACTGGATATTCACGGACGCAGTGGCAATTCCAAGAAATTCAGCGGTTCGGTGGGTATAGGACTTCTTACAAGCCGGTTATCCCTGGAAGGCCCTTTGGGAAGTGAAAACACCACTTTCATACTCGGAGGCCGTACCACCTACTCCAACTGGATGATGAAACTCCTGCCCGAAAACAGCGCATATTCAGGGGGAAAAGCCTCGTTCAGCGACGTCAGCGCCGGGATTTCCCATAAATTCAGCGAACGCAATTCCATTCAGGCCACGGGCTATTGGAGCAGAGACAGCTATTCATTCAAAGGCGACACAACCTTCCGCTACAGCAATGCCAGCGCCACCCTGGCCTGGCGTCACAATTTCTCCGAACAGTCAAGTCTCGACCTGACAGGAGTATATGACCGATATCAGAACATAATGGACGAATTTGGAAATGAATACAGGGCGTCACGTTTCAGTTCCATGATCCAGGAGGGCCGTCTCAAGGCATCTTTCAAGACTGTCGTCAATGAGAAGCACAGCCTTTGCTATGGTGCGGATATGCTCTACTACAATCTGAATCCTGGATGCATGATTCCTGTCGGAGATGAATCTTTGATAGTCCCTGCGCAACTCAAAATCCAGCAGGGAATCCAGCCGACTGTCTGGTTTGCAGACCAGTGGAAGCCAACGGACAAATTCTCCCTCGATTATGGAATCAGAGCAAGTGCTTTCGCATCAATTGAAGAATCAGCGAAGTTCTACTGTTATCCTGAATTCCGTCTGTCAGCTAAATATTCTCCTGCCAACAATTTCAGCATAAAGGCAGGAGCCAATACTATGACCCAGTACATCCATCTGATTTCCAATTCGACTTCCATGTCGCCGATGGACAGCTGGCAGCTATGCAATGCGGGGGTGAAACCGCAGCTGGGCTATCAGGGAGCCGGAGGAATCTACTGGACTATATGGAACGGCATGCTTGACCTGTCTGCAGAAGGCTACATCAAACGTTTCTACAACTGTCTGGATTACAAGTCCGGAGCAGTGCTTTCCATGAATTCGAATCTGGAGGATGAACTCGTCAGGACAATTGGAAAGGCATGGGGAGTTGAATTCATGGCACGCAAGAGTGGAGGTAAATTCAGTGGCTGGCTCAGCTACACTTACTCCCGTTCGCTTTTGAAGGAGGCTCAGGACAGAGGACTTGCCACAATCAACGGTGGTGACTGGTACAATGCCCCTCATGACAAGCCACACGACTTGAAATTCTTCGGAAACTTCAAATTCACACACCGGTTCAGCATCTCATGCAACGTGGATTATTCGACGGGGCGTCCTGTCACCATTCCTGTGGGCAAATATTATTATGACGGAGGCTACCGTCTTGCCTATTCAGAGCGTAACGCATACAGGATTCCGGACTATTTCAGGATGGACCTTGCCGTCATCATCGAACCGAGCCACAATCTCAAACGTCTGGCACATTTCTCAATGACTTTCGGCTGTTACAATGTGACAGGAAGGAAGAATGCATACTCCATATATTATACAACCGACGGAGGCGGCGACATCAAGGCTTACAAACTTTCCGTATTCGCCTGCCAGATTCCTTATATTAACTTCAATTTGAAATTCTGACATGATGGGAACCAATAAATATCTGAAGATTCTGGCGCTGACAGCCTTGTGCTGCGCTTCCTCCTGCATCTATCCTTTTGAAGTGGATGCTCCCCTGACTCAGAAGCGTCTGGTAATTGAGGGAAATATTCTGATCGGAGCACTCACCGAAGTAAACCTATCCTACATGATGGAACTGAATACTCCAGATTCGGAAATCAAGAACGAAAAGCCTATCGGGAAGGCATGGGTCGAAGCAGAGGACGGCACACATTATGAGGCCATCCGGATTGAAGACAGTGACGGCGGTCTGATATTTTCGTCCACCAAGGCAGATAATGGCAGTTCCACTATTGTCATTGACACCAGGACCGCCCCTGCGAAGGGCCGTTACCGCCTTTGTGTCGAAGATCTTGGCACTTCAAGGAAATATGTCTCGTCCTGGCAGGAAGTGAATCCGCCGGCTGAGATAGATGACCTGACATATATATGGGATGAAAACACCATGACCCTGTGCCTGAGTGCCCATTCAATAGAAGGATGTTATTTCCGCTGGGCTTATGTTGAAGATTATAAGTTCCATGCTGACCGCCCCAGGGATTATATCTTCAATTACGATCAAAACAAGGAGATTGAACTTCCGGAGACTGACTATTCGACCTATTGGTGCTGGAGCACGAATTCATCCAGGGAGGTTGATCTTGTCGCGACCACGGACCTTGAGGACAACCGTCTGGTCGCTCATAAATTCCTTACTTTCAGCCGCAGCAGCATAAGGCTGCAGACACGCTACAGAATGACAATCTACCTTAGTTGCATCTCAGCTGATGCATACCGTTACCTTGACAATCTGAAAATCACTTCTGATTTTACCGGTGACCTGTTCACACCGCTGCCAAGTGATGTCAACGGCAACATTACCTGCGTGGAAGACCCGAAAGAAAAGGTAATCGGGTATGTCGATGTCTGTCAGATAAGCACAAAAGAATTCTATCTGGATGAAAAAGCATACCAGCTCTATGCTCCGGGGCGCAGGCAGCCGACTTCATTCATTCCCATCAATGAATGGAACAAGAATGGAACAAACCCTTATCCTCTGGATCTGAGATATTTCTGGGACAAGGGATTTGCACCGGTTTATGAGGGAGCAGACGGAGAAGGCAACAGTGGTATTGTTTGGGACTATAAACGTTGCACGGACTGCCGTATGAGCGGTGGGGTGCTTGAAAAACCTGAAGGATGGAGGGACTGATGATGAAAGCCAGGATCATATTATTGGGCATGTTCGCATTCCTGACCGCGGAACTTACGGTCGGGGCCCAGCTCGTTGAAAGAACATATATTGTTACCGACCGTCAGGTCTATGTTTCAGGGGAGGAGATTTTCTGCTCGCTTTTCTGTTTTGATGCTACGAAAGGCGGCCTGAGCGATTTCAGCAGCATCGCTTACATGGAATTGGTTTCTCCCAAAGGCAGTGCCGTGCGTTCGAAGGTGGCTCTGCGCCAGGGCCGCGGTGCCGGCAGGTTGCGCATTCCTTCTGACCTACCGACAGGGAATTATCGCCTTATTGCCTACACGGCACAGAACAGGAATGAGGACGGGGTGGATCCGTTCATGTCTTCCCGTATCCTGTCCATCTATAACACTCTGTCTTCCAGCCGTTCAGATGGGACCAGACTGGCCACCGAGGCTGATAAAAATCTTACAGAAGCTGAGAATCGGACTTTTGCAGCTTCGTCAGACGGCTATTTGGAGATAACCTCAAGAGGTGACAGTCTCCTGATACGCAGCCTGAGCTCTGATTATCTTGATTTCTGCCTTTCGCTCAGCATCGGGGACGGTATTCCAGACCCTCTGGGTCCTTCGTTGGACGACTTTATAAAGTATTGTGACTCAGAGAAAAATAAAGAGCATCATTTCAAGGGTACATGTATCCCCGAATATGAAGGTGAGATAGTTTCCATCAAAGTTTCGCCTAAATATGAGGGAATCCAGGCCTTCCTGTCCAGCCCCGGAAGCAGAACCGACATTTATACCTCCTACGTGGACAGCACAGGACTTGTTTCTTTCTTCACGGGAAACGTATATGGAGACAGAGACCTTGTTTTTGAACTATATTCTCCGGATGTCGAAGAAAACTTCAGTTACGAAGTACTCAGTCCGTTCCTTTGTCCCGAACTTTCAGAGGATAATGTTCCCGAACTTTTTCTTTCCGAATCCATTAGGGATGACCTGAGCAAAAGAAGCATATACATGCAGATAGGACGTCATTTCGGCTTCGAAGAGTTTACCGGCTATCTGCCTATCCGTCCGGACCTGCTGTTTCTGGGCTTGAACAAAGTGGTATATGAAATGGACCACTACACACGCTTCCCTACCATGAGGGAGACCATCACGGAATATGTCAGGGAACTTTCTGTCCGTAAGCAGGATGGAAAAACCACAATAAAGGTAAGCCCGGTCAAGGACCATTCATTTTCCAGTTCACTGCTTTCCGGAACTGCCCTTGTTTTGGTTGACGGAGTGATTGTGAGCGACCACTCATTGGTGCTGGATCTGGACCCGAGCCTGCTCAAGCGCATCGACATTTATCCATACGATGTATCCACAGGAAGCTACATCACATCAGGAGTCGTGAATTTTATATCCTATAAATCCGACATGGCCGGTTGCAAACTCCCGTCCAATGTCCGTATACTCGGCTTTCAGGGAGCTCCCGTCCCCGTCTGCATAGGTCCGGGAAAAGAGGACAGCCTATCCCCTGACTATCGCTACACACGGATATGGCAGCCATTGCTCCGCCTTGCACCAGCAGAGGAGATGGCCATCCCTCTTGGCCATCTCCCCCAGGAAGAACTTCGTCTGGTGATAGAAGGCCTAAGCGGCAGCAAAGCCTTCCATACCGGTAAGATTTTGAAAAACTAATCAGAAGGAAATGAATACTGCACGGCTGTATTCCGGAAGTTCCACTTTTTCTGTCACTTCAGCCTTGACAAAAAGTCTTTCGGGAGCAATTCCGTATTTTTCAGTCAGAATGTCGTAAACATATTTTGCTCTGGCCTCACTCAAGGCAGCATTTCGTCTGTGCGAGCCCGTGTTCGAGTCTGCCGTGCCGAGGACAGTAAGATAGACCGGTTTGCAAGCCTCGACATTTTCTACAATATTTTCCGCAACATATTCCAAATGCTTCATCTCCTTTCCACTGAGTTCTGCTTTTCCAATCTCGAAATACACTGCCACAGGCTCCATATGCCGGAGATTCACCACAGGTTCTGTATTTGTGTAATGCTGCTTCTTGCTTGAGTTCATCTCTTTCTTCATCCTGGCATTCGCATTTCGAAGCTGGCGATTCTCCTCCATCAGGCTATTATTCGCCATTTCGTATGACATTGCAGCAGATTCAAGATATGCTATTGTCTGAGCATCTTCATCCCGGTCTCTATCACGTTTAGTCGAATAACGCCTGAAGGTCGGACATCCGATATCCATGGCAAAGCCCATTGTAACAGCAGGAAGAACTGCTACTGATGATTCTTTTCCGCAGGCACGACCATTCACGGCAAGAGCTCTCATGTCAATTACCAGGTCAGCCCAACGACACAAACGCAGATTATGAAGGAGTCCGATACCTGCCGCTATCTCATTTCTCTGAAAATCAGCACCTGCAAGTCCATAAGTCCTGAAATAACCAGCATGTGCATAAGGAATCAGATTCCAGAATCTCTTCTCCTTGTATCCCCCTATAGCATCGGAAGCATTCCATAGGAAATCACCATGAATGTACATATAGCCCAACTTCTGGAAGTATTTATTCATCTCAGAATCAAGCTCATTTCCAAGAACGGAAGGTGTGTCAGTCCAATATTTGGAACTGAATCCCTGATAACCGACCCTCATACCGACAGCCGGGGTGAACCACTTACCGAAATATGCATCAAAGCTCGGTCCTATTTCGGGAGTGAACCCCTCTGACCAAAGAATATTGATTCCGCCTCCGACACCCATGAACCAGTTGTCGCAGAAGCGGTTGGTGAGATATGGTCCGCGGACAATCTTTCCGTTTTCATCTCTGTTCCCATTCTCCTGAGCGATGGCGGCAGGAGATACCGACATTGAGAGGGCGATACCCATCGCGGTTCCCAATATAATGATAAAACGTTTCATAATACACCACTAACAATTACGAAGTGAATATGAAACGTTTATTACAAATATTATGTAAAATTGGCAATTTTGAAGAAATTTTTATAAAAATCCTCCAAAATACCATAAAATCATAATCTTACCGAGGCTCTTTAGTCAAGAATCTGGGCTGCATGGTTCTTCGTGTCCACCTTTTCGATGATACGGACAAGGATACCATTCTCGTCAAATATGAAGGTGCGGCGGAGAGTGCCGACAGAGACCTTGCCGCACATCTTCTTCTCTCCCCATGCCCCGAAATCCTGAAGCATCTGGGTGGAAGTGTCAGAAAGCAGGGTGAAAGGAAGGGAGAACTTGTCAATGAACTTTCTGTGTGAGGCAGCACTATCCTTGCTGACTCCCACGACATTATAGCCCTGAGCGAGAAGTGCCTCGTAATTGTCCCTCAGGCTGCATGCCTCGGCAGTGCATCCGGGAGTATTGTCCTTCGGATAAAAATATATTATGGTTTTCTTACCGATAAGGTCGCTTGAGGCCACCTTATTGCCGTCCTGGTCAACGACCTCGAAGAACGGCATCTTATCTCCAATCTGTAACATAAGTGTTGAATGTTAAAATATTATAATTACTTGACGTCAACTGTGAGTGTTGCCGGTCTGAGGCCCTTGGATGTAACCTTCAGCACTGCCTGCCCAGGTACTTCTGACGCCTGCATGATGACTGTCAGCATTCCGCCGAAAGCATGCATCTGTGGAAGATGGAATAAATCCAGACAGGTGGCATCACCATTGGCTGAAGCCTTGTATGAAGCCGCACCCGAAACTTCGAAACGCACAAGGTTGCCGGCTGACGGGCAAATGTTGCCATCCTTGTCAACAACCTTTACAGTAATATAAGCCAAATCCTTGCCGTCAGCTTTCAAAACCGGGATTTCATCATGACCGACAAAGCCAAGGCCGCTTGCAAGTTCCAGATGGTGAGGCTTGCCTGCAGTGCGGACTGAAGTCCTCGCCGCTTCCTTGCCATCATGGTCATAAGCAACGACCTCAAGGACGCCCTTGCTGTACTTTACGCCTTCCCACATCAGACGGTAACGGCTCTCATGGTTTTCAGTCTGTACGCCGAAAGCCTTGTCTGTCATTCTCTTACGCTGACGTCCCTGACTCACTCCATTCAAGAAAAGCTCTGCCTCAGGGTATGAGGTATAGACAAAGACAGGTATTTCTTCACCTTCGTGACCTTCCCAGTTCCAGTGAGGAAGTATGTGCAAGGTAGGCTCATCGCGGTTCCATATACTCCTGTAAAGATAGAAACGGTCCTTCGGAATGGATGCAAGGTCAATGATACCGAACATGGAACTGTGATTAGGCCAGGCATCGGTGTCATAAGGCGACGGCTCACCCAAATAATCAAAACCGGTCCATACGAACTGACCCATGGTCCATGGATAATCATCTGCAAGGGCAAAGTCAATGTCAGGAACATTCGACCATGCGCATGCATCCTGATCATATCCAGAACACTGATGGTCCTCATCCACGGCACCGAACCTTTTCTGGACAGGTAGTTTGTAAACCCCACGGGAACTGACGGTAGATGCTGTCTCGCTTCCGAGGACGAAACCGTGAGGAAGGTCCTGGTAAGCCTCGTGATATCTGAAAGTCCTGTAGTTCAATCCGGGGATGTCAACCAGGGCAGCAAAGCCGTTCTGAAGCACACAAGAGACCTGATCCATTCCGCAAGTGCAAAGTCTGGTCGGGTCCTCCCTATGGCAGATGTCCTGCAAGAATTTGAGAACCTTGTAACCCTGTGCGTCGCACTGGGTCGGCACCTCATTTCCCACGCTCCAAAGGGCTACACAAGGGTTGTTCCTCCAGCATCGGAGCATCCTTACCATATCTCTTTCAGCCCATGTAATTCCTTTTATATCAGACTCTTCATTGAAGAAACGGTGATAACCGTTCTCACATTTTGCAATATCCCATTCATCAAAAGGTTCGAGCATCATCATGAATCCCATCTCATCACACAAAGCAACAAGCTCTGGAGCAGGCATGTTATGTGAAGTACGGATGGCATCACATCCCATATCCTTGAGCATCAGCAACTGGTGGCGCAGGGCAGAGACATTGATTGCAGCACCCAGAGGGCCAAGGTCATGATGGTTGCAAACTCCCTGGAATTTGCGAGACTCTCCATTTAGGAAGAATCCCTTTTCAGGTACGAACTCCATGGTACGGATACCGAATCTGGTTTCATATACATCAGCAAGCCTCTCACCATCAAATATTTGAGAAACAGCCCTGTACAATGCAGGATTTTCAGGCGACCACAGTTCCGGGTTCTCAATAAGGAAATTCTGAACCAGAGGCTGACCTTCACCAGTCTTGCCGGCAAAGATCTTCTCTGCCTTGACAGAGCCGTCAGGTGCATATATGGCTGTCTTTATCTTCAATGCACATCCTTTTGGAGCTACGACTTCGGTCTCGATATGCACAGATGCATAATCCTCCTTCACCACTGGTGTGGTCACATGAGTTCCCCATACCGGCACATGCACCTTGTCCGTTGTAATCAGATGGACATTTCTGTAGAGGCCGGCGCCCGGGTACCAGCGGGAAGAGAAAGGCCTGTTTTCAAGCCTTACGGCTACGGTATTCGGCCTTCCGTCCTCATGAAGGTATGGAGTGATGTCAAAGTGGAAAGGACTGTAGCCATATGGAGAATAGCAGACCTGCTGTCCGTTCACATAGACACGGGCCTCACTCATAGCCCCATCAAAAAGCAATTCCGCTCTTTTCCCGGCAGGCACTTCTATCGTGCGCCTGTACCAGCCTACTCCCATGTACGGAAGACCTCCGGTACGGCCGGTCTTCAATGTGGCAACCGACTCAAAATTCTGAGTCACAGCTACTTTCTGCAAGTCGTTCTCAATAGCGAAAGGACCTGTGATTGCCCAGTCGTGAGGCACTGTGACACAGTCCCATGCAGAATCATCAAAAGTTTCAAGGGAGGCAGTTTCAACATCTCCAAGATGGAATTTCCATCCTTTTTCAAGCAGGGTGTCATTCCTCTGCGCCCAGAGGCTGGAAGAAAAAATGCACATTCCGGCCAAGGCTGCGGCTATATGGGCAATAACAGAAAATAAAGTTTTGGGTTTCATATAATTAGTGGTATTGATTACAGATTGGGGATGAATCAGCTACGGCATGTAATATGGAAACAGTGCTGTCTGGATTCATATTTGACATATATACGTCCGGCTTCTCTTTCCTCCCTGAGGACCTCTGCAAGCACCTTGCGCAATTCGTATGGTTCCATGTGCTGTCTGTATGAAATCCTGTCGAACTTGACGTACCAGATGTCGAAGGTGGTGCCATAGCAATGTGCTGAATCAGAAGTGGCATTGACATTGCTTTTGCGAAGTTTCTTGATATCCTCTTTGGTGCGAAGAAGAGAGGTGACTATGATTCTGTATTGCGGAAGTCCCTTTTCTTCAAGCAGTTCCATGAAACGACGGCCGATTCGTTCCAATTCATCAGCGGAGTTCGGACGCAGATATGGAACGGAATGGCTCAGTTCCTCAACCACATAATACCTGCATGTTTGGACTTGTTTCAGTTCCTTTTTCATCGACTCGACAGCCTGATGGTCGGCAGGGCATTCCTTCAGCCCGAATTCCTTGGCT
>JALFNZ010000177.1 GCA_022774085.1 Bacteroidales bacterium | reverse complement strand
TACTGTCCGCAATATCACAAACTTCGGTGTATTCGCAGAGCTTGAGGAGGGTATCGAAGGCCTTATCCACATAAGCGATCTCTCATGGAACAAGATCAAACATCCTTCAGAGCTTGTTGCTGCAGGTGACAAGATAGAGGTTATAATCCTTGACTTCGATGAGGAGAACCACAAACTCAGCCTCGGACACAAACAGCTCCTTCCTAACCCATGGGATGAGATCGAGGCTAAATACAGCGTTGGTACTGTAGTTGAAGCTAAGATTGCTTCTGTAAACGACAAGGGTGCCGTTATCGAGATCGAGGGTGACGTTGACGCATTCTGCTTCAGCAAGGAACTCGTTAAAGAGGACGGTTCAATGCCTGTTGCAGGTGAGACTCTCGCATTCAAGGTTGTAGAGCTTAAACGCAGCGCAAAGAAGATCACTCTTTCACATGTGAAGACTTATGCAGAGGCTAAAGCTGAGAAAGCAGCAGTTGAGGTTGACAACACCAAGAAGGCTGTCAAGAAGATCAACTCAAACATTGAGAAGACTACCCTTGGTGACATCGACGCTCTTGCAGCTCTCAAGAGCCAGCTTGAAAAAGGTGAATAATCCTTATGAACTTTACTCTTAATGTTTTAGGTACGGCTTCGGCCTTGCCTACGACAGAAAGATATCCCAGCGCCCAGGTACTTGACGTACATGGGCGCTTGTTCTTGATTGACTGTGGTGAGGGAACTCAGATGCGTATGCGCAAGGCGGGAATATCATTCCTTAAGATTGAGCACATCTGTATTTCCCATATTCATGGTGACCATATTTTCGGCATTTTCGGTCTGCTTTCCACCATGGGAATGCTAGGACGCAGTGCCGGCCTGTCTATTTACGGTCCCAGGGCATTCGGACCTGTACTAAAATTCTTTCTGTCATATTTCGGTGAGGGAATCAAGTTCGAAATCAAATTTGTGCCTCTGGAAATGAAAGAACCACAGCTTATCTATGAGAATAAGGTGATGGAGGTCCTCGCTTTTCCGCTAAAGCACAGGATAGATACTTTCGGATTCATTTTCAGGGAGAAAACTCCGCCTTTAAACGTAAAGAAAGAGGCGATTGCCAGGTATGGCCTCACCCTTGGTGAAATCGGTGCATTGAAGAGGGGAGAGGAACTCGTGCGTCCTGCAGGACTGGATACAGAGCCTTCTGTGGCGAATGGTTTCGTGCCTTGTTCAGGAACAGATGAGCCTCTGGTCATCAAAAACGAAGAGGCAACCTATCTCCCTTTCTATCCGCGCAGCTATGCATATTGCAGTGACACCGCTCCTTTTCCGGAACTTTCGGAATGGGTGAAGGGCGTTGACCTCCTTTATCATGAGGCCACTTTCCCTTCCGAGATGGCTGAAATGGCAGAAAAGACATTTCATTCCACAACTCTCCAGGCGGCTGAATGTGCATCCTTAGCCGGTGTCGGACGTTTGCTTGTCGGACACTATTCTTCCCGTTTTCAGGATGTATCATTCTACCTTGACCAGATTCGCAGTGTATTCCCCAATTCGGACCTTGCTCACGATGGTGACCGCATTGAGTTGGAACTGAAAAGGTAGTTGCTTTCGGCGAAATTCCTTATATTTGCGTTTTGTGAATTGGTGAAAATGAAAAATTGGATTTGTATATTGACAGTCGCATTGATGGCTGTTCTGCCATTGACAGCGGCACAGGACTCTCCTCAGAGGAAATATATAGCTCAATATGCCTCGATGGCCGTGAATGAAATGTATCGGAGCGGCGTACCTGCCAGTATCACCCTTGCCCAAGGTATGCTGGAGTCACGTAATGGTGAATCTCCGCTCGCCTCAAAAGGAAACAATCATTTCGGTATTAAATGTCATAACACATGGGAAGGTGGCAAGATGTACTATGATGATGACCATAAAGGGGAGTGCTTCAGGAAATATAAGAGCGTGGATGAGTCATTCCGTGACCATTCCGATTTCCTGCGCTACAGGGATAGGTACAAATTCCTTTTCGACTTGAAAACTACCGATTACAAGGGCTGGGCTTATGGACTCAAGAAAGCTGGATATGCCACGGATCCTGCTTATCCTCAGAAACTTATCAAGCTGATAGAGGATTATCAGTTATATCAGTACGATACAATGTCTGACGAGGCTGACGTTTCAGTTCCGGATAATACGGATACAGTGCAGGCACCTGCTGCGCAGAAGGCCAAGAAGGCTGCGGAACAGAAAAATACCAGGGCAAGTAAATCATCAAAGCACGCAAAGGCTCCGGGAAAACGCAGGAAGAATGTAAAGACCATCCCTGAATCACCCCATCAGATGGAACAGGCACAACCTCTGGATAAGGAAAAGCAAGAGGTCTTCAGATTCCAGCTTACTAGAAAGACCTACTCACAGAACGGAGTACCTTTCATTTACTCAATGGAAGGCGAGACATATGAGTCCATTGCAAAACAATATAATCTGTTCACTAAGGAAATATTGAAATTCAATGATTTGAGCCAGTCTGAACCGCTCTCTCCGGGGACCGTGGTATATCTTCAGGCCAAGAAGAAACAGACACGCAGCGGACTTGACAAATATGTATGCGAGGGAGGAGAGAATCTCAGAGATATCTCCCAGAGGTATGCAGTCCGCTTGTCATCCATAGTGAAGTTCAACTCATTGGACATGAGCACCCCTCTTCGTGAAGGTGATGTCCTCAAACTCAGAAAGTGATGAAGAAGAAAACCAAACGCAAGTTATTGACCGTGCTCCTGACTCTGGCAGTGGTATCAGCCGCTGTTGTCGGAACACTTGGCGGAATCTGGTACATTGACAATAAAAGTCCGAACTTCTCGTCAGACTATGTGCTCTATGTGCCTGAAGGCATGGATGCAGATGCAGTACTTGACTCATTGTCATCAGGAGCCGGACTCATCAGAAGGCCGAGCCTTGAAAGGATGTTCAGCAAGATGAATGTCCCGGAAGTGCTCAAATGCGGAAGATATGTCATAGAGCCGGGATTCACAAGCGTTTATGTTGCAAGAATGCTGGCATTCGGATGGCAGACTCCCCAGAATCTCACACTTTCGGGAACAATGCGCAACAAAGGTGTGATTGCCCGAAAAATTTCGAACCAGATGATGGTGGATTCGGCCAGCGTGGCCACAGCCCTGAATGATTCGTCCTTCCTTGCCTCTTATGGCTTCACTCCTGAAAATGTATTCGCCCTCATCCTTCCGGACACCTACCAGATGTACTGGACCGCATCAATATCCCAGATTTTCGACCGCTTCAAAAAGGAATATGACGCATTCTGGACGGAAGACAGACTTCAAAAGGCTGCCAAACAGAAACTTACACCCATGCAGGTGTCAATCATGGCATCAATAGTCAGCGGAGAAACCCTTAAAACCTTTGAATATCCGAAAATTGCCGGAGTATATCTGAACCGTTTCCATAAGGGCATGAAGCTCCAGGCAGACCCTACGGTATGTTTCTGCTATGATTACACCTTGGACAGGGTTCTGCGCAAGCACCTGACCATTGATTCACCTTACAATACATATAAATACTCCGGACTGCCTCCGGCTCCGATCAATGTCCCTCCGAAGGCATGCATTGACGCCGTCCTCAACCCCGACAGCCACGGATACATCTACTTTTGTGCTTCGCCATCCTTCGATGGCACCCACCGCTTTGCTGTCACATATTCGGAACATATGAAAAACGCCCGCGAATTTCAGAGGGAACTTACCCTTCGCCGCCGGGCTGCAAAGAATAAATAAGCTATGCATACAAGACAGGAAAAACTTGAGGCATTCGGAAGAATCCTCGACATACTCGACGAACTCAGGGTAAAATGTCCATGGGATCGCAAACAGACAAATGAATCTCTGCGCCCTCAGACAATCGAGGAGTGCTACGAACTTAGTGATGCTATCCTCAAGGCAGATGGCCATGAAATCTCCAAGGAACTCGGAGATGTACTTCTTCATGTCCTATTTTATGCCAAGATAGGGGAAGAAAAACAGGAATATGATATCGTGGATGTAATCAACTTTCTGTCCGATAAGCTGATATACCGACACCCTCATGTCTTTTCATCTTCTCAGGTGGGTTCTGCCGAGGAAGTCGTCAAACAGTGGGAAATGCTCAAAACCAAGGAAAAAGACGGAAATAAACGTGTACTTTCAGGCGTACCTGACACCCTTCCCCCTCTTTTGAAAGCCTACCGCATGCAGGACAAGGCAAGGGGAGTCGGTTTCGATTGGGAGAAAAAGGAACAGGTCTGGGACAAGGTGAAGGAAGAAATGGGAGAGTATCAGGCTGAACTGGACGCAATGGAGCATGCATCCACCCCGGAAGATACAGCTCAGGCAAAGAACCGCGCTGAGGAAGAACTCGGAGATTTCCTTTTTGCAACAGTCAATGCAGCAAGACTTTATGGTCTCAATCCGGATACGGCTCTTGAACGTACTTGTGCAAAATTTAAACGTCGTTTCACCTATCTTGAGGAACACACCATCCGTCAGGGGCGCGACCTAAAGGACATGACCCTTGCACAGATGGATGAAATATGGGATGAGGCCAAGGCCAAAGGTTTATAAACTGACTTATGAAACAGATTTACATTAAGTTATGACTTTTCATCCAAAACCTTGGCTAGAGCGCTCAAGGATGCTCGTCGGGGACGACATGCTTGGAAAGTTTGCCGACTCCACTGTAGCTGTCATCGGCGTCGGGGGAGTGGGCGGTTATGCCGCAGAGATGATTGTCCGCGCCGGAATCGGCCATCTTATAATACTTGACAGCGATGATGTAGCCGAATCGAACAAGAACCGTCAGCTTCTTGCTCTGGATTCCACCATCGGCAGGCCTAAATGCGAGGTGCTGTCAGAGCGCCTGAAAGACATCAATCCTGAGCTTGACCTTACGGTAATCCAGGATTATTTCGAGCCTGAAAAGGCGGATGAACTTCTCGGAGGCAGAAAAATAGACTTTCTCGTCGATGCAATCGACACCCTTTCTCCCAAGCTGGCCCTCATCAAATATTGCATAGACAATGGGATCCCTCTTGTGTCCTCGATGGGTGCAGGTGCCAAATTTGATGCCACCAGGGTCAGGCTTGCTGATGTGTCGAAATCGTATAATTGCCCCCTGGCTTACATCGTGCGCAAACGCCTAAGACACATGGGAATAAGCAAAGGTTTCAAGGTCGTTTTCTCTGAAGAGCTTCCTGACAGGGATTCAATAGTGCCTTGTCAGGACAGAAACAAGAAATCCCAGGTGGGGACGATTTCCTACATCCCGGCAGTGTTCGGATGCGTATGTGCTCAGGCTGCAATCCGGCACATTATGGAAAGCGAGAGATGAATTTGCCTGTAATTCAATCTTTTTTTAGTAAATTTGCAGGCTTGATTTTTTGCTGGGCCCAGGACTTTGGATTTTGTGGGATTTACCGGCTTTCATAATGAAAAAATAGAAACGATATATGGCAGAAAATTCACTATTGGAGAAGGTTTTGGGCCTTCAGGAAAAATATGAGTCGCTTCAGGCTCAGCTTTCAGACCCGGACGTCATTTCGGACATGAAGAAATTCGTTCAGCTCAACAAAGAGTACAAGGAACTTTCGCCTATCATCAAGGCGGGCAACGAGTATAAGAAAATGGTTGACGATTACGAGATGGCAAAAGAAATCCTTGCAACCGAAAAGGACGATGACCTCAGGGAAATGGCAAAGGAGGAAATAGCTGAAATAGAGCCTAAACTCCCTGAAATGGAACAGGAAATAAAACTCCTGCTCATTCCTGCAGACCCTCAGGACAGCAAGAACGCCATCATGGAGATTCGCGGAGGTTCCGGAGGAGACGAGGCAGCAATCTTTGCAGGTGACCTTTTCCGTATGTACACCAAATATTTTGAGCGCAGAGGCTGGAAATTTGAAATCACCAGCCAGTCTGAAGGTGCAGCCGGAGGATTCAAGGAGATTATCCTCAAGGTCATCGGCGACGGAGTTTACGGAGTCCTCAAATATGAGTCCGGAGTACACCGCGTCCAGCGTGTCCCTCAGACAGAGACTCAGGGCAGGGTACATACTTCAGCCGCGTCAGTTGCCGTTCTCCCTGAAGCTGACGAGTTCGATATCGAACTGAATATGAACGATATCCGCAAGGATACATTCTGCTCTTCAGGCCCTGGAGGACAGTCTGTCAACACCACGTATTCCGCTATCCGACTCACCCATATCCCTTCAGGTATAGTGGTTCAGTGCCAGGATGAGAAATCCCAGCTCAAGAACTTCGACAAGGCCCTTGCCGAGCTCAGAACCCGTCTGTATAATATGGAATATGAAAAATATTTGAACGAAATTTCCGCGAAGAGAAAGACCATGGTGTCAACCGGAGACCGTTCGGCCAAGATCCGTACATACAATTATCCTCAGTCCCGCGTGACCGACCACCGTATCAATTACACCATGTATAACCTTCCGGTTTTCATGGACGGTGACATTCAGGATGTCCTCGACCAGCTTCAGGTAGCCGAGAATGCAGAAAGGCTCAAAGCAGCTGAATAATCAGAATTCCGTTGGCTCGAGCAAAGGAGATTCTCCGGTAAAGTGGCTCAGCACGATATCCGTATAAGTTTTCGTAACTGGAAGCGTCGGTATTGCTTCATTGTCAAGATCAAGCACATATCCGTCGCTTTCTTTGCGCAGTACCTTGACCTTGCGTATGTTCACGATGTATTTGCGGTGGCATCTGACAAGGGCACTTCCCCTGAAGCTCTCTTCGACTGCCTTGAGCCTGCACCGTAGCATGTACTGTTTCAGCTCACCCTTGCTGTCGGTGTACCATACCTTGATATAATTGTCATCTGACTCAATGTAATAAAGATTATCCGGGCTGAGAGACAGCTTCAGCGAGCCATTGTTGTCAAACAGGGTGATTTTCTGGGTGTCAGGTTTCATCGGCTCGTCAGTCACTACATTGTCATAGCTCATCAGACGGATAGTATTGTTCTTGTCAATGATGGCGAAATACATTCCTGATATTATATAAGGTATGCCGAGGGCAATCGTTCCGTAAAGCAGGGATCTTCCGAAAATCTGAAGGACAGACTCTTCGTGTGGCGACATTATGTTTACAGTGAGCCATGTGTAGATGGAGCAGACTACAACGATTTCTGCGATGCACCAGATGATATAGATCAGATAAGTCATCTGGAAATATTTCCTGGATTTATACATCAGCACCCTGCTGAGTATGAGAATCATCATTGAAACCAGAATGTATGCGGCTGTCAGGAGAAACATGACGGAATCCCCGAGCCTGAACCAGGCTGTGTCTGAGAATGGAATGTATATATTGAGGAAAATAAGTGCGAACAGAACGGAGAATGTGATTGTTCCCGTAATCTGATATTTTCCAAGAAGATAACCTGGAAGCGGTGGAGTTTTCTTCATAATTTAGGTTTTTAGCACGTGCAAAAGTAAATATTTTGCCACAAATAACCAAAAATCACCACCCCGCAGGGGGATGGATCCGACATACGCCAATTAAAGCAGCCGCCTGCCACAAACATTTCATTTATTCGGCAGAGCGGTTTAATTTTGTGAAAATTAGTGGAAAAAATAAATATGAAGATTTCAGGAACGGGAAGTGTCCTTCCCAAGAAAGTAGTGACAAATGATATGCTCTCTGAATTCCTTGATACCAGCGATGCATGGATATATCCTCGTACCGGTGTGAAGAGCAGACATGTCATTTCAGATGAGAGATTGGAGGAAATGGCTATCGAAGCAGCCAGGAAGGCTTTGGAAGATGCTTCAATGCAGGCATCTGAACTGGATTTCATCATTTGTTCCAATGTTGTGAATGAATATATCACGCCTCAGCTGAGCTGTATCATCCAGGGAGGAATCGGGGCGAACTGTCCTTGCATAGATATCAACTGTGCCTGTGCGGGATTCATCTATGCTCTCCATTTGGCCGAGTCATTCTACAAGGCAGGAAGCGTAAAAAATGTGCTTATAGTATGTGCGGAGGAACCTACCAGAATGACCGATTGGACAGACAGGCGTACCTGCGTGCTTTTCGGAGATGGCGCAGGTGCTGCGGTCCTCACTCCCGGCGACAATATCAAAGGCTTCAGCCTTTCAGCTGCAAGTGCCACTGACAAACTTTACCAGTATCGTACACTTCAGCCTACACCTTATATCACAAAGCAGGAGCAGGATGTCCCTCTGCAGATGAAAGGACAGGATGTTTTCAAATTTGCAGTGAAGGCTTCCAGCAGCGACATTACCAAAGTCCTCAGGGAGCAGGGCATATCACCGGATGAGGTTGACCATTTCCTTTTACATCAGGCCAACCTTCGAATCATCCATACGATAGAATCATTCCTGGAGCAGCCAGCGGAGAAGTTCCCGGTCAATATTGAAGACCATGGCAACTCATCAAGTTCGTGCTGCCCGATTTTGCTTGATGAATGTCGAAGGCAGGGCAGATTCAAACCGGGCGACAAGATTGTCATCAGTGCTTTTGGAGCCGGTTTTGTTTCCGGGGCGGTTCTGCTTGAGTGGTAATGATGCAAAGTCAGGAAAATTTAATATATTTGTCAGATTAGCAAATCGAGGATAGGAAATAAATAACGCATAACAATATGATAAAAAGCAAGATATGTGAAATGCTCGGAATCAGATATCCGGTATTTCAGGGCGGTATGGCATGGGTGGCAGATGCTTCCCTTGCATCTGCAGTTTCGAATGCGGGCGGTCTGGGACTCATTTCTTCCATAAATGCAGGCACAGAGGCTGTCAGAAATGAAATCAGAAAATGCAAGGAACTGACTGACAAACCTTTTGGAGTGAACATCATGCTCCAGGCACCCAATGCAGGTGAAATTGCGCAGATGGTCATCGAAGAAGGGGTCAGGATTCTTACCACGGGAGCAGGCTCACCTGCTCAATATATGCAGGCTTGGAAAGATGCTGGAATCAAGGTGATTCCTGTGGTCGCTTCGGTTGCCCTCGCTCTCAAGATGCAGGCCGCCGGTGCTGATGCCGTTGTTGCCGAGGGAGCTGAATCGGGAGGACATGTGGGTGAACTTCACACCATGCCTTTGATTCCGCAGATTGTCGATGCCCTCGATATCCCTGTTGTCGCTGCCGGAGGTATCTGTGACGGCAGGGGAGCAGCCGCAGCTTTCATGCTCGGAGCCGATGCCATCCAGGTGGGAACACGTTTCCTTTCAGCTGAGGAATGTACAGCGCACGAAGAGTACAAACAGAAAATCCTGAAGGCAACTGACATTTCTACAATAGTCACGGGAAAAACCCTCGGTCATCCGGTCCGTTCACTCAAGACTCCTTTCTCGAAGTCTTTTGCAAAGATGGAGGCAGACCCTGATGTCACTCCTGAGCAAATTCTTTCATTCGGCACAGGTGCTCTGCGCAAAGCTGTGAAAGAGGGTGACAGGAACGGAAGTTACATGGCCGGCGAATGTGCGGGAATGGTCAAGAACATAGAACCGGCAAAGGTCATCGTGGAAGACCTGATTCTGGGCGCAGAGAAAATAATACGCGAAGCATATTCCAATCTGCTCGCATAATCATTCTTAACCGATAAAAATGAACAGAAGAGTAGTAGTTACGGGTACCGGTGTGATCTCCCCGGTCGGAAACAATGTGGAGACATTTTGGAAAAATATCCTTGACGGAGTCTGTGGAATAGATTACATCAAAGCTTTCCCGACCGAAGATTTGCCGGTGCACATTGCCGGTGAAGTCAAGGATTTCAATCCTGCTGAATTCGGAATAGAGCCTGCATTCGCAAGGAAACAGGATAAATACACTGTTTTCGCAGTTGCTGCCGCATTTCAGGCTATGAAAGAGTCCGGTCTGAACTCGTCAGAGGAGGGCGGAAATATCGATGCATTCAGATTGGGTGTATATGTCGGCTCCGGAATCGGAGGTTTCTCGACACAGGTACGCGAGATGGAAAAAATGATGACAGATGGTCCTAAATGGATTTCACCTCTGTTCATTCCTACGATGATTGCCAATATTGCTGCCGGAAACATCGCAATCAGGCACAATGCATGTGGCCCGTGCGTACCGGTCGTGACAGCCTGTGCAACTTCAACCAATGCCATCGGAGAGGCCTATCGTGCAATCAAGCACGGATATGCCGATGCCATCATCGCAGGTGGTGCCGAAGCAGCCACAATTCCTTTGGGAATAGCAGGATTTGCAAACGCGAAGGCTCTCTCACGTGCCGAGGATCCGAAATATGCCTCACTGCCTTTCAATAAGAATAGGGGCGGTTTTGTAATGGCAGAAGGTGCTGCAATACTCGTACTTGAGGAATATGAGCATGCCAAGGCAAGGGGTGCAGTCATTCTCGGGGAAATCTGCGGATATGGCAATACTTGTGACGCCCACCATGTTACAGCTCCGAGACCGGACGGTAAAACTCAGGCGGCAGCCATACGCATGGCCCTTGACGAGGCAGGATACAATAGCGATGACGTACTTTATATCAATGCTCACGGCACAGGTACAGCCCTGAATGATGTATCGGAAACCAAGGCATTCAAACTCGCTCTCGGTGATGACGCGTACAAGGCCCATATCAGTTCCACCAAGTCAATGACAGGTCACATGCTCGGTGCTGCCGGTGCTGTCGAGGCCCTGGCATCTTTATTGGCACTGAGAGACGGTATTGTCCCTCCGACCATCAACCTTGATGAGCAGGATCCTGAATGTGACCTTGACTATACTCCAAACAAGCCTGTAAAGGCAGACCTTACCATAGCGATTTCCGATTCTCTGGGCTTCGGAGGACACAACGGCTGTCTCGCTTTCAGAAAATAATATTGAGAATTCTGATAATTTAACTTAT
Organism: Bacteroidales bacterium; assembly: GCA_022774085.1. Lineage (GTDB taxonomy): Bacteria > Bacteroidota > Bacteroidia > Bacteroidales > UBA932 > Cryptobacteroides. Next base: position 19,023 of record JALFNZ010000177.1, on the reverse strand, counting down.
TGATGGATAGAGAAGAATTGAAACAATATCTGCCACACCGTGAGCCTATGCTTCTTGTGGATGAGATAGAGATAGACCAGGACGGAATTGCCCATGCAAAATACCGTATCAAGGAAGATGAATTTTTCTGCAGGGGACATTTCCCGGGCAATCCGATTGTTCCCGGAGTGATTCAATGTGAAATCTTGGCACAGAGCTGCGCTTTGCTCGTGAAAGATGAGATTCAGGGCAAGACAACCCTGTATAGCGGCATCAACAACGTGCGTTTCAAACACGTTGTAAAGCCGGGAGACCTTTGCGAAATCACCGCAAAGCTGGTCAACAGAAGAGGCCAGATTTTTTTCTGTGAGGCTGTCCTCAAAGTTGACGGCAACCTTTGCTGCAAAGGCGAACTTTCATTCGCACTTGTTTAGTTTCGTTTCTTTTTATCGTGGATGGCGTGGTAGGTCTGGACCATCATCTCGTCAAGCATGATGTTCCTGGCCGCCATGACATCCAGAAATGAAGCCACAAGAGGGAAAAGGGCAGTGAAAGAGAACACCATTTCTTTCCTGTGAGTGAAGAAATCAACCCCTATCCAGATCTGGAAGCCCAGCAGCAGAAGTGCCGCTATGATGCATACTCTCATCTGAAGGAAACGTACCTTGGTGCTGGCAAGAGCTGAAATTTGTGCAGTGAATGCCATGATGTTGAGGATGAGGAAAGGCACTTTCTCACGGTAGGCTATTGAGACTTCGGACCCTTCAGGCCCGATGATGGTTGCAAAATCACAAAAGAACAGAGATGCCACAAGGATTGTGGCTATTGAGATGTAAAGTATTTGTATTCTGGTCCACATTTTTGTAAAAGTTTGCGACAAAAATAGGAAAATTCATAGATAAAAACTAAATTTAGCAATTGATTACTAAATTTAAGATTTATGAGAATTGCAGAATCAGAATTAATCATCAATTCGGACGGCTCAGTGTTCCATTTGCATCTGAAGCCAGAGGAACTTGCTGATACAGTTATACTTGTAGGAGACCCTGGGCGTGTTGACATGGTTTCCGAATTCTTTCAGGACAAGGAATTCAGACATCAGTCCCGGGAATTTGTTTCTGTCACCGGCCATTATAAAGGAAAGAGAATGACTGTGCTCTCAACCGGAATAGGAACAGACAATATCGACATCGTGATGAATGAACTGGATGCTCTGGCAAATATAGATTTCATCACAAGAGAGCCGAAGGCTCAGAAAAAATGTCTTAATATCCTCCGCATTGGCACATCCGGTGCCATACAGAAGGACATCCCGCTCGGTTCTTTTGTTTTCTCCCATATTTCTGTAGGCTGCGACGGCCTTATGAACTGGTATGCGGACAGGGACAAGATTGCAATGCCTCAGATAGAGGAAGCTTTCAAGCAACATACAGGCTGGAACAAACATCTTCCGGATCCTTATTTTGTCAGAGCCGGAAAACGTATGTCGGATTTGTTCAGGGATTGCACGGTCAAGGGAATGACCATTGCCGCATCCGGTTTCTACGGCCCTCAGGGAAGGGTACTCAGAATGCCGCTTGCAATGCCGGATATGCTTGACACATTCGAGTCTTTCCGCTTTGGTGATGAACGGATCACCAATTTCGAGATGGAAGGGTCTGCTGTTGCAGGAATTGCTGCACATCTGGGTCACAATGCAGGAACAGTATGCTGCATCATCGCCAACCGTCACATCGGTTCGAGCAATCCAGACTACAAACCGCAGGTAAGAAAGCTGGTTGAGTTGTCACTTGACAAACTTGCTGAATTGTAAAAGTTAAGGCTGGCAGTTTCCTGCCAGCCTTTTTTATGCCTGAGTGGCAAATTTCTTCTTTGTGGGCCTTCCGATAATCTGTATGTCAAGTCCCTCAATCTTATAGCCTTTGAAGCGTTTCCTCATCAGCTTTGACTGTATCATCGAGAACAGTTCATCATCGATTACATCCTTGAATACATGATTGTCAATATCATATAGGTGCATGTGACCATAGACGTTCACATCAAAATACATCTTGTTGTTCGAACTCAGCCGGTGATTGTATATTCCCAGCAATGCAAGTTGTGAAAGAATATTATAAACGGATGCCGTCGTGACTTTCGTGCCGGTAGCAAGAACATGTTCGGTGACCATATCGACTGAAGCATGGCCAAGATTCATCATGGCCTGATGGACCGCGAGCCTCTGAGGGGTGGCTTTCAGTGAGTGTTTTTTCAGGAGTATTCTGAATTCCTCCATAGTTGTGCATTTGTGCTGATTCATAGCTATGGGTGTTAAATGGGCTGCAAAAATACCAAAAACGGTTATCAAATCAAAATTAAATTATAAACATTCCAATTTATACTTATCTTTTTGTCCCATTCTGTGGCGAAAATGAATTAAATATCAATCTTTTTATCTTTATTTGACAGAATTGTGGTAATTTTGCGCCCGTTTTGTGAAAATGAAAAATGAATAAGATTTTTAGAAATTACCGGACTTATGCTCTGGTGACCGGAGCCGCATCCGGAATGGGCCGCATTTATTGCATCAGACTTGCAGGCATGGGCTACAATATAGTGGCGGTCGATATCAATAAAGATGGTCTGAATCAGACTTGTACTATGGTAAAGGACGCCGTGAATGCTTTGGAAGGCATTGACAAACAAATCAGGGAGTCTTTCAGGATTCTGCCTGTTGTCCAGGACCTGTCAGCCAGGGAGGCTGCTGACCGGATATTCCAAAGGACTGAAGCTGAAGGTTGCGAGGTGGAGGTACTTGTGAACAATGCCGGAATAATGTATTGCAAAGGTATTGCAGAGACTGCAGAGAAGAAACTTGAGCTTATCATGGCCGTACATATGACAACGCCTCTTATGCTCTGCCGAAAATATGTAAATCCGATGAAGGAAAGGGGATGCGGATATATCCTGAACATTTCTTCGCTTGCAGCATGGATGAGCTGGCCGGGAATCGGAATGTACGGTAATACCAAACGTTTTGTCAAAGATTATTCACGCGAACTCAGGATAGAGTGCCAGAAAACAGGTGTCAGTGTCACGAATGCCTATTTCGGAGCTGTTGACACACCCCTTGTTCCGTTGAGGGATGATTTGAGGAAACTGGCAAGAGGGCTGACTGTCATGATTCGTCCGGAAAAGGCTGTCAGCAGAGCTCTCAGGGCTACATTCAAGCGCCGCAGGGGCGTGATGCCGGGTTTTGTAAACTGGATTTTCCTTCCGTTGGTCGTGATTATGCCGGATTGGCTTTTGGGATGGATTTACCGTAAGGTAAAGAAATTTCTATAATCAAAATCCTTTGATTATATTTGCAACTTGTGCATATGGCCGGGGCTGTATGCCGTTTTATTAAATACGACATTATGCAGACAGAAACTGTTGAATGCCTCATCGTTGGAGGCGGGCCTGCAGGTTATACTGCGGCAATATATGGCGCGAGAGCCGATATGGCACCTGTCCTTTATGAAGGCTTACAGCCGGGAGGACAACTTACAACTACCACGGATATAGAGAATTATCCGGGATTTGAAAACGGAATATCCGGCCCTGAACTGATGGAGGTCATGCGTGCCCAGGCTTCAAGACTTGGAGCTGATATCCGTACTGGCATGGTCACAGATGCCGACCTTTCAGAAAGACCATTCAGGATAACCATAGACGGCACGAAGGAAATTCTTGCCAGGACTCTTATCATAGCCACAGGAGCGACAGCCAAGTATCTCGGTCTGGAGTCAGAAACGAAATACAAAGGTCTCGGTGTGTCTGCATGTGCCACTTGCGACGGCTTTTTCTACAGAAAGAAAACCGTAGCAGTTGTCGGAGGCGGAGATACTGCATGTGAGGAAGCAACATACCTGGCAGGACTCTGCAAGAAAGTCTATATGATTGTCAGAAGGGATGTCCTCAGGGCATCACAGGCCATGCAGGAAAGGGTTGCTGCCACTGAAAACATTGAAATTCTCTGGAACTGCAATACAAAGGAAGTGCTCGGAGACGGCAATTGCGTGAAGGGAGCGAGGATTGAAAGAAAGAATGGCGAGATATTTGATATTGCCCTTGACGGTTTTTTTCTGGCTATAGGACACCATCCTAATTCCGAAGTCTTCAGCAAATATATTGCAGTTGACAAGGAAGGATATATCATTACCGAAGGAAAGACTTCAAAGACCAGTGTGGAAGGTGTGTTTGCAGCAGGTGATGTTCAGGATCCTGTTTACAGACAGGCCATCAACGCTGCAGCTTCAGGCTGTCGTGCCGCATTGGATGCAGAAAAGTTCCTTAAACACACCAAATAATGAAAATCAGAAATTTACTTTTCGTTCTGACATCATTGATTGCACTCAGCTCGTGCAAGTCTCAGTTTGAAATGATGCTGAACAGCAATGATGTGGAAGCAAAATATGAAGCTGCCTTCAAGTATTTCAATGACAGGAAATATAACAAGGCCGCTACTTTGTTCGAGTCCCTTTCTGTTCTTACGGACGGCACCGAGAGGGATGATACCGTACGTTATTACTGGGGCTTGAGCAATTACAAATTCAAGGATTATTATACTGCCGAGACCAATTTCGAGCAATTCATAGAGAATTATCCGCGCAGCCCTTTCGCCTCAGAGGCACGGTACCTCAGGCTTGATTGCATGTATAGGTCAACTTTGAGATATGAACTTGACCAGACTCCTACCAACAAGGCAATTGCAGCGATATCGGAATACAAGATTGAATTCCCTTCATCTACCCATATCGAGGATTGCGACCTGATGCTCGAGGATCTTAATGAACGTCTGGACCGCAAGGCTTACGAAGGAGCGAAACTCTATTACAAGATGGAGGATTATCTTGCTGCAAGGGTAGCTTTGAGAAATGTCCTGAAAGATGATTCCGACAACATTTACAGGGAGGATATTCTTTATTACACGGCGATGGCATCCTATAAATATGCCCATCTGAGTGTCCAGAGCAAACAGAAAGAAAGATATCTTGTCTTCGTGGATGATTATCTCAACTTCATTGGCGAAAATCCAGATTCAAAATACAGGAGAGAACTTGATGCGGTTTACCAGAGGGTGCTTAAAGCTCTTGGAAAGAATCCTGTCACTACTTCTGATTCCGACAAGTCAGAAAGGGATTTTGCAAGGGAAAGGAAGAATCTGATGAAAGAAAACGCCAAAACCGGGAAAAATAAATGAAACCATTATTGAATCCCGCGGTATAACTAAATAGGAGAATATTAAAATTACATACAAATGGCAAAAAAAGTACCTACAAACACAATCACAAGAGACCTTTGTGACTTGGCAGCACCTACTGGAAACATCTATGAGACAGTAGTGATCCTTTCAAAACGTGCAAATCAGATTGCAATCGCCGAGCAGAAGGAACTTACCCGCAAACTTGAAGACTTCAAGAACGACCGTGATACTATGGAAGAAGTATTCGAGAACAGGGAGCAGATTGAGATTTCCAAATATTACGAAAGGCAGCCTAAACCATCTCTCGTAGCCATAGAAGAGTTCAAGGATAATGAGATTCTTTACAGGATGGCAAAACAGGAAGACAACGACTGATCATGCTTCAAAGGCTTCACGTCAGCAATTATGTATTGATAGACTCTCTGGATATAGATTTTCCGGAGGGTCTGATTATCATTACAGGTCAGACCGGTGCTGGTAAGTCCATTCTTTTAGGGGCGTTATCCCTGCTCATGGGTGCCAGGGCAGATGCCGGGATGATTAAGGATGGAGCCGACAATTGTGTGGTCGAGGGTGAATTTGAGACCTCCGACCCTGTTATACGTGCCCTGCTTGATGAGAATGATGTTGATTGGGAGGATGGCCATTTGATTATTCGCCGTCTGGTCAACCCGTCCGGAAGGTCCAGGGCTTTTGTGAATGATTCCCCCGTATCTGTGGGGATTCTGCAGGATCTGTCTTCCCGCCTGGTGGATATTCATTCACAACATCAGACTTTGCTTCTTTCAGACCGTCAGTTCCAGTTGTCGGTGCTTGACCATTATGCAGGCAATGGAGAACTTTTGGCAGAATGTGGCAAGGCGTGGAAGCAGGTACAGGACTTGAAGTCTGAAATAAGCTCGGTCGACGAGCAGATTGCAAGGTCTGAAAGAGACCGTGACTATAATGAGGCGCAATTCAGGCAGCTTGAGGCAGCTTCATTGAAAGAAGGCGAACTTTCCGAACTGGAGGAGGAGCAGAGGCAGCTTGCCAATGCAGAAGAGATAAAGACCTGTCTCTGCACGGCTGAGTCTGCCTTTGACCAGAATTCTTCGGAAGGGGGCACATCGGTTGATTCTTCCTTGAAAGAGGCTGTAAGGCAGCTTTCCAAAGCTGGGCGGTTCATTCCGGATGTGACATCGTTGTCTGAAAGGCTTGATTCATGCAGGCTGGAACTTGAAGACATTCTGTCTGAAATATCTGCCATTAATTCTTCTGTGAATTTGTCGCAGACCAGGCTTGAGGAAGTTGAGGACCGCATGTCTTTGATTTACGGGCTCATGCACAAGCATTCCTGTGCCAGCGAAAGTGAATTGATAAGTTTGAGGGACAAATTGTCCATGACAATATGCGACAGTACCCTTCTGCTGGAAAAGCGCAAGTCTCTGGACCTTGCCCTGGATTCTGCCAGGGAACATTATTCAAAGATTGCAGATTCGCTGCACAAATCAAGGGAGGCAGCCATCAAATCATTGTCCGGATCAATTCAGGAATCGGTGCGCTCGCTTGAACTTCCATATGCCGTGTTTGAGGCAGTTATTTCCGGGGCTGTACCGGGTGCTTCGGGCACAGATCAGGTAACCTTCCTCTTCAGCGCCAATGGAACGGCACCGACTGATGTTGCAAAATGTGCATCGGGAGGTGAACTTTCACGCATAATGCTGTCCCTGAAAGCAATGATGGCGACTTTCACACAGATGCCTACTCTTATTTTTGATGAAATTGATACGGGTGTATCAGGAAGCGTTGCTGACAAAATCGGTTCCATGATATGCCAGATGGGACAATCCATGCAAGTATTTGCCATCACGCATCTGCCTCAGGTCGCTGCCAAGGGCAAAGCGCACTATCTTGTGAGCAAGGATATGAATCCTCAGACCGGAAAAGCAGTCTCGTCAATCAGCAGACTTGGTGAGAGGGAACGCGTGCTTGAACTTGCACGCATGCTAAGCGGCTCCACTCTGACTGAAGCCGCCATTGCAAATGCGGAATCTCTTCTAAAAGGATGTTAGTATTGCTTTACGCTCCATCCGCTTCCATAAACGATCCTGCGGACTCCCTCATTCACCCATCCGTTGTCGGAATTCTCCCTTCTGAACATGAAATTGCTCTGGAGCATCTTTCTGTCTTCAAGTTTGTCCATCCATGACCTTCCATGCCTGCTTGACATCTCAAGGCAGTATCTGGTGATGTCATAGCCTTGGAAAGCATACTGGGACGGCTCGGCATTGAAAAGGGCACGGTATTTCATGAGAAAGTTCATGACCATCTTGTCATTGTAGTCGATATTATATGCGTTGCAGACATGAAGGTTTGCATTGTGAAGATTCTCGACCTCGATGGTTTCAAAGTTCCTGATTTTGGCCGGAGCATAGAGGACCACATCATATTTATTGTGAATCAGGAGATTGATGTTCCTGACTACGTCATTGACAAAGGCCTCGCTTTCAGATGCTACCACGAATCTATTGCATGCAGTCATACTCATCATCCCGGACAATGGTGCGAGCACATTCCTCCCTTCGAGAATGCTGTATGAGAAAGGCTGGATGCTTATGCCCTGGGACTCGAGAGCTTCTCTCATCAGAGAAACTGTTGCATTGTCCCTTGAGCCTTTTTCTGTAATAAACAGCACCTGGTCATCTTTGCGCATCTGCTGTTTCATCCATTTGGCAAGGGCTTCATACTGAACGCGGTGCGGAGTCGGAATCTGAATCAGATTGTGGAATTCGGCAGTAAGCGCCTCTGCCTTCGGATCAAGCGGGGACACCACAGGGCAGGATTGTGGTACAGACCTCAATGTTCTTTCAAGGTCCGCACTCGAAACAGGACCTATGATAATGTCGCTGTCTCCTATTCCCTCATATTCGGAGGCCTGGGTCTGGAGGGCTGAATCGAAAAGCTTCATGTTGATGTCCATGCCTTCTTCAGCAAGGTCGCGTACTGCAACAAGAGCACCCGCATAGAAATCCATATTATTCTTGCTGCACTGCAGGCCATCTGCCTTCAACGGAAGTATGAGGGAGAGATTGATTTTTCTGTCCCATAAGAATGAGTCAAAGTCTTGCTCCTGTTCATTCTCATCAGCTTGTTTCTCATTTTCAACCGATATGGCCGGATGTTGATCGGCAAGCAAACCGTCTTCAAAGACCTCATCAGCAAAAGGTATCTCAAGTTTCTGCCTTGCAGATAGTTTCCTTCCTTCAAGATTGTTAACCTTCATGATGGCAGTTACGGACACACCGTATTTCTCTGCTATCATATCCAGGTCTTCGAACCACTTGACTGTATGGACCTTCCTCTTTCTGGCCTTTTCCTGCTTTTTTAGCTGTTCCTTCTGCTCATCAACTTTTGGTTGCGGGGCTTTTTCCTGCACAGTCTCCTGCTGTTTGGCATTTGCTGCAATCTCAGCCTTCGACAATACTGGAATCAGTATAATGCCGTTTTTCTTAAGCCCTGTCTCCTTCAAATTCGGATTGGCCTTGTAAATATCCTCAATGCTGACTTCATAGGCCTTGCTGATAGAATACAAGGTCTGCTTTTCCATTACTATATGTGAATAGTAAGTCTTGCCGTCAACTTTCACTTTTTCCTTTGAAACGCTGACAGGTGTGGCTTCATAAGTCTGTGCGGATGCCGCCTGACCGACATATGTAAAGCAGAAAGCAAGTAAAATCAGTCTGCAAAGAAAAATTTTCAAATTATCCATATTGTTAAATTCCGTTCAGAATTCCTGAACTGTTTTATTTTTTGATCTGATTTATGAAATCAATCAATTGTTCGGAGAAACTTTTCCATGAAAGCCGTTCTTTCTCCTTTCTGATATTCATGATGAAAGACTGTTTCAGATGAGGGTTTGCAAAAAATCTTACAATCTCATGCATTATTGCCTGCGGTGTGCATTCTGGGGCAACTATTCCGGTCCCGGTGTCACCTACGGTTTCCTTGAGTCCGCCCACATCCGTCACAATCATTGGTATTTCAAAATGATAGGCTACGGAACTGATTCCGCTTTGTGTTGCGCTCCTGTATGGAAGGACAGCTACATCTGCCGCAGAGAAGAACACTGACACCTCGGAATCCTTGATATATTTCAAGCTCATGTGAATCCTCTCCGGCTTTGCAATCCGGTCAATTATCTTCTGATACCTGTCGAATGAGCCATAAGGTTCACCGGCAATGATGAGCTGATAGTCTTCAGGTAGTCTCTCGAAAGCTTCAAGCAGGATGTCAAGTCCTTTATACAGTCTTATAAGGCCGAAAAACAGGATTGTCTTTCTTTCCGGATCCAGACCAAGCTTGCTTGAGGCTTCCTTACGTGGAATCCTTTCCCCGAAATGGGAGTAGAGTGGATGCTGGATCACTCTGAATTCTGCATCTGGGCGCAGTTTCAGAAGGTCTTTCGAAACAGCTTCGCACAAGGTGATGGAGCCGTCGCTTCCCGAAAGGAAATATTTAGTCAGCGGAGTGTCGAAGAATCGCTGCTCATGTGGAACGACATTGTCCAGAATTGAAATCACCTTGCAATGTTTCCTCATCCTGCGGGTAATATAACCCAGCGAAGGAGCGAAATATGACATCCAGTATCTGACAATCAGCACGTCAGGCTCCCAGGAACGGATTTGCCGGAATGTGCTGATATAAGAAAAAGGATTAGCCGTATCAAGCAGAGATACACTCTCCACCGGTACGGCTTCATCATCTTTTGTAACATACTGCGTCTTTCCCGGGAAAAGAAATTCAGGATATTGTCTTTTGAAATTGAATGCCTTGACAATATGAGTTTTGCTCAGTTCTCCGTAAAGACAAGCGTTAAACTGAGAAATTCCTCCGCGATACGGGTAGAAACAGGACAGTATAGCTATTTTCAATTATTTATCCTCTTTTTTGTTTTTATTCTTTACATACTCCTCGTTGAGGCCTGCGAGAACCAAATCGGTAATGTCGAGGTTCGCATCAGCTGTAATGACAGGAGCACCACCCTGGTTGGTAAGAATCATTGCATACTGTTTTTCTGCATTGAAATTGTCCAGGTATGTCTTGATTGCATCACCGAGCTGGTTCATCATCACGAGCTGCTCTTCCTGAATCTCCTGCTGTTTCTGAGCTGCATAGTTGTTGAACTCAGCTTCCTGCTGCTGGAGTTTCTGGCTCTGAACCTCAGCTACTGAACGGGTCATGAGACCTTTGTCGATTTTCTCCTGGAAAGATTTAACGTCTGTCTCGAGTTTCTTGCCCCTTCTGTTGATTTCTGCCTGGATGTTCTGAACTTTTGTCTCCACAACGCTTCTGAGGTCGTTTGCCATGTCATATTCCATGAGGATTCTGTCAAGGTCAATGTAAACGATGTCTCCCTTCTGTGCAGCTACGCCTGATTCCTCAGTTTCAACTGCGCCTTTGCCGTCTGATTTGCCTGTTGTAAAGAAAAGAATTCCGAATACTGCTACAGCAACCAGTGAAATGATGCTGAGTACGAGTGGTGTCTGTTTCATTTTGTTTTATTATTTAATTGATTATTCAATTTTTTGCCATGACCTGATACATAAGGTGCATAGATTTGCAAAGATAGCTAAAAAATCTTAACTTTTGAGAGATATGCATGTATTGTTTGTTCCAGACCCATGTAAATAGCATCACAAATGATGGCATGACCTATTGACACTTCTGCAGTCCATGGAATGTTCCTGATGAAGAACTCCAGATTCTCAAGGCTCAGGTCATGTCCAGCGTTGACGTCAAGCCCGGATTCGCGGGCAGCTTCAGCCGTTTTTATGAAATCGGCAATTGCAGCATATCTGTCAGCAGGGTAGCCGGTGGCATATGGTTCGGTATAAAGCTCTACTCGGTCACATCCGCATTCTGCCGCAGAGCGTGCCATTCCGGGAATCGGATCGATGAAGATAGATGTCCGTATTCCTTTTTCCTTGAATGTCTTGCATACATCTGTGAGGAATTCCTTATGTTTGATACAATCCCATCCTGAGTTTGATGTTATGGCATCCTCGGCATCAGGTACCAGAGTAACCTGATCCGGGACAACTTCCAGGACAAGGTCTATGAAGGAGGGGATAGGATTGCCTTCAATATTGAATTCTGTAGTAATCAGAGGCCTGATTTGCCTCACGTCGGAATATCTGATGTGTCTTTCGTCAGGTCGGGGATGTACTGTGATTCCTTCAGCCCCGAATTTCTCACACATGACTGCAGCATGGGCTACATCGGGCATTTTGCCCCCGCGTGCATTCCTGATTGTAGCAATCTTATTGATGTTTACACTTAATCTTGTCATAATTCGTTTCATTTACCGAGCGACAAAAATAGATAATAAACTTCAATATTTGTAAAGATTGTGCTATTTTTGGAACTTTATTGCCAAATGGACTGATTTGCATATACTGAAAACGGATGACAGCATATATATATATAGGTAAGAAAGGGTCAGATTCTGACGAGAGAATAATACGTCTGAAAGAGTCTCTGGAAAGCGGAGGGTGGTCGGTCGTACAGGGAATAAGTGCAGAGGAACTTCCTTCAGGGACGGATATGATATTGAGCGTTGGCGGTGACGGCTCCTTCCTGTCAGCCTCCTCGGTGGCATCCAGACTGGGCATTCCGATTGTCGGGGTCAATCTCGGCCGGCTGGGATTTCTTTCGGAGAATCGTCCGGATGATGTTGCAAATGCCTTGCTCTCAGGGGAATATGAGATTGAAGAAAGGGGAATCCTGTCCGCAAGGCTGACAGGTTCATGCTTGACACAGCCGGAAGAATTTACGGCTTTGAATGAAGTAACCATTCATCGTAGCGGAGCTGCAATGCTGGGAGTTGATGTGATGATTGGTGGGGAAAAGCTTCCGACTTATTGGGCAGACGGACTGGTGATATCCACGAGCTCAGGCTCAACAGCCTATTCACTGAGTGTGGGCGGTCCGATAGTCCTGCCTCAGTCGAAGGTCCTGATAATTTCACCTATTGCCCCTCACAACCTCAATGTGCGGCCTCTCGTGGTCCCGGATTCTTCGGAAATTGTACTTTCGATGCATTCCCGCGACCCTCAGTTCACGTTCACTTCCGATAATCGCAATATATGTGCATCTTCCGACACCATAGTCGAGGTTTCAATGGCACAATTTTCGCTTAAACGTGTCCGGCTCAATAAATCGGATTTCATCAATGCCCTCACAGAGAAGTTGTTCTGGGGCGAGGATGTCCGTAATATCAAATAATAGCAATACTTCATACCTATGACAACAGAAAACAGTAAGAAAGTACCTCTTCATGTCTCCATCATCATGGATGGAAATGGAAGATGGGCAAAACAAAGGGGGAAGGAAAGAGTTTTCGGCCATTTCGAGGGCGTGGAAAGCGTCAGAGCATGTGTTGAAGCATCTGTGGAAACAGGGGTGCGCTATCTTTCACTTTTTGCTTTTTCTGAGGAAAACTGGGGAAGACCTGATGCTGAAGTCAATGCTCTTATGGAGCTGATGGTAAAGGCAATGCGTGCCGAAATGGACAGTCTCAACAAGAACGGCGTCCGCTTCATGGTCCTTGGCAACCGTGCACATCTTTCAGACCAAGTCAACCGGGTCATTGATGAATGCATGGAAATGACCTCATCCAATGAAACCTTGACTCTGATTCTGTTCATGAGCTACAGCGGCAAGTGGGACATCCTTCAGGCGGCAAAGAAACTTGTCAGCCAAGTTGCATCCGAGCCATCTTCTGCTTCTTCGCTTCTGTCGATGAGCAATGATGATTTTTCCCGCTACCTGATAACCGACGGCATCCCCGATCCTGACCTGATAATCAGAACCTCTGGTGAGAGCCGCCTCAGCAACTATCTTCTTTGGCAGGGAGCCTATTCGGAACTGCTTTTTACAGATGTGTTATGGCCGGATTTCCGGAAGGGTGAATTCCGCAGTGCTCTGGAATCCTATTCAAAACGGGACAGACGATATGGAAAAGTCAAATAATTGCGTATATTTGCAGTTTTGAATCAAATTACACGGATGAAAATCAGCAGGATTATTCTTATTGCGACACTTTTGGTGCTTTCTGCAGCCTTCGCCATAACCGTTTCAGGTCAGACTAACGGTGAAGGCGTGGTTGTTGACTATAACAGCCCGAAGAAATATATAGTAGGTGGTGTCAGGGTTGAAGGCACCAATTATCTTTCACCAGACCAGATTATACAGGTATCCGGACTTCAGAAAGGACTGGAGGTGACAGTGCCTGGCGAGGATATCACCTCTATAGTAAAAAGGCTTTGGCTCCAGCGTTATTTCGAAGATGTATCCGTCTCGATTGACTCACTTTCGGCCAAACGTGATACTGCTTTTTTCAAGATTTCCGTTATAGAGCGTCCCCGTGTTTCCAAATGGACATTCTCCGGAGTGAAGTCCGGTGAGCAGAAGGAGCTTCAGGACCGTCTTAACCTGAAGAGGGGCGGCGAATTTTCCGAATATGTTTCCAAGACCGCTTCAGACATTATCAAGAGATATTATAAGGAGAAAGGATTCTATAATGTCAATGTGGATGTATCTTCGAAGCGTGATACCATGATTCGCAGTGCCATCCGTGTCAATTTCCATGTGGATAGGGGAGAGAAGGTAAAAATCAAGAAGATAACCTTCTCCGGAGCAGAGAATGTAAAGGAGTTCAAGCTTGTGCGTTCAATGAAGAAGACCAAGGATGCTCGCTTCATGAACTTCTTCTGTTCCAAGAAATTCAACGAGTCTGAATATGACAATGACAAACGCAACCTTATAAGTGCCTTCAACGAGGCCGGTTACAGGGATGCAAGGATTGTCAAGGATACAATGTATTATATCGAACCGGGCCGTCTGCAGATTGATTTTGAAATTGATGAAGGAAAGAAATATTATTTCCGTGACATCACATGGACCGGAAACTCAGTTTATTCATCCGACGTACTCAACGAAATACTCATGATCAACAAAGGTGATGTGTATGACGTCGTGACGATGGAAAAAAGACTTTTCGGTGGCGGAAAGCAAAATGAATACGACATTTCAAAGTTATATAAGGATAACGGATACCTCTTCTCACAGATTTCTCCTGTCGAACTCAACATCGAAGGAGACTCGGTTGATGTGGAGATGAGGGTCGTGGAGGGAAAGCCTGCAACATTGAACAACATCATCATTAATGGCAACGACTTGACAAATGAAAGGGTTGTTCGCCGCCAGGTTTTCACCCGCCCGGGATACCTCTTCAGCCAGACCGACTTCGAACGTTCAATCAGGGAAATCGCTTCAATGGGACAGTTCGATGCTGAGGCAATCACCAGCGCTGGAGGATATTCGATTCTTCCGAATCCGATGGACAACACCGTTGACATCGTATATAATGTGACGGAGAAACCTTCCAGCCAGCTGGAACTTTCAGGTGGCTGGGGCGGCAATACATTCGTTGCCACTGTCGGAGTCAGCTTCAACAACTTCTCAACAAGACGTTTCTTCGACAAGACTGCATGGCGTCCTGTACCTCTTGGAGATGCACAGAACCTTGCAATACGCTTCCAGACCAACGGAACGTACTACACGAGCCTTTCCGCCAGCTTCTCTGAGCCATGGCTCTTCGGAAAGAAGCCTACATCGCTGAATATGTCGCTCTACTATACAAGGCAGACCAACTCCTACCTTGCATTCAACATCCTGAACAATAACGAGTACATGGAGGTGTATGGATTTGCAGCCGGAATTGGAAAGAGGCTCAAATGGCCTGACAACTATTTCGTACTTTACAACCAGTTGAGTTGGCAGACATACAAGCTTCAGAACTGGGCGTACCAGTTCCTCTTCAACACCGGTATTTCGCACAACCTCAGCTATACCCTCAGCCTTTCGAGAAACTCTACCGACCAGCAAATCTATCCGCGTCAGGGCTCGGACATCTCTTTCTCCCTCCAGCTGACTCCGCCTTACTCCCTGCTCAGAAGCTGCAAGGGCAAAAACAAGGACAGGTTCCTGAAGGGGTATGACGAAAAGGGAAATGTACAGTATGCAACCAATTGGAAGGAAATTAATTACAACCTCCAGACATCTCAGGAGAGATACAAATGGATTGAGTATCACAAATGGTCGGTCAAGGCGGCAATCTACACCAAACTCGTCGGAGACCTTGTCCTGATGGCCCGCGCACAGTTCGGATATCTTGGCTACTATAACCGCAACTGGGGATATTCTCCTTTCGAGGGATTCCGCGTCGGTGGTGACGGTATGTCCGGATATGATACATATGGATCAGAGATCATTTCACTTCGTGGATATGAAAACTACTCCCTGACACCGACTGCATCATCAAATTACAATACCACAGGAAACTATTATTCCGGCAACGTTTATGACAAGTTCACTGTCGAACTCCGTTATCCTGTCGTGCTTCAGCCGCAGTCCACGATTTACGCGCTTCTCTTCCTCGAAGGCGGTAACTGCTGGTCTGACATCAGGGATTTCAATCCTTTCCAGATCAAGAGGTCTGCCGGAGTCGGCGTGAGGGTGTTCCTCCCGATGATCGGACTCCTTGGAGTTGACTGGGGATGGGGATTTGACGACCCTGTCAATGGAAAGAGCCAGTTCCACTTCGTTATCGGACAACAGTTCTAGGCTAAGCAACAAGACACTGACACTAATGAAATCATTAAAAAATTAAATAACATGAAAAAAATCATTTTGATCGCAGTTATGGCAATGATATCGCTTGCCGTATCTGCACAGAACATTACTTTTGCTTATGTGGATTATACTGAACTTGTTCAGCTGATGCCTGAAATGGATGCTGCCCGCGAGCAGATTGAGGCAGCAAGTGTAGAGGCTCAGGAAACTTATCAGGCTATGATGGAAGAGTATCAGTCCAAGGCTCAGCAGTTCCAGCAGAAACAGGCTTCATGGACTCAGGCTATCAGGGAGAGCAAGGCAGCCGAGCTTCAGCAAATTGAGTACAGAATCCAGGATTTCCAGCAGGCAATCCAGCAGGAGCTCCAGCAGACCCAGCAGACTCTTCAGGCTCCTATCTATGAGAAAGCTCAGAAAGCTGTGACTGATCTGGCAAAGGCTAAAGGTGTCGCATTTGTATTTGAGAAAAGCTCAATGCTTTATATTGATCCTGCACAGGCAATTGACCTGACTCCGGATGCAAGAAAGGCCCTCAATATCCCTGAGGGCAGGACAATTGAGTCACTCCAGGCAGAACTTCAGGCCAAAGCCCAGGCTGCACAGGCAAACGCACAATAATCTCCTTTAAAAGGGAAGTTTTTAAAGCGATTCACCGAGGTGGGTCGCTTTTTCTTATAAAATAGTAGCAAATCAGGAAAATTATTATAAATTTGCAAGAAATTTAATCTATTTTATTATTTATTAACACAATGCAACACAAGGTAATTGATACTAAAGATGTTGTAATTCGGTTTGCAGGAGATTCGGGAGACGGTATGCAGCTCACCGGGTCTCTTTTTGCAGATATGTCAGCAATCTTTGGAAACGAACTTTCAACATTCCCGGATTATCCGGCAGAAATCAGAGCCCCTCATGGAACAGTGTCCGGCGTATCCGGATTCCAGGTCCATATCGGAAGTGAAAGCATCAACACCCCGGGTGACTTTTGTGACATGCTCGTTGCTATGAACCCTGCCGCCCTCAAGGCAAACGCCAAGTGGCTGAAGAGGACAGCAATGGTACTGATTGACGGAGATACCTTTGATGAAGAAGGTCTCAGAAGAGCAGGGCTGAAGAGCGATGACCCTATTACCGAGCTCTATATCGAGGACCGTGCTATCATCATTGCTCCGATTACTACTCTCACAGAAGAGAGTCTCAAGGACAGCGGACTTGACCGCAAGACCATTATCAAATGCAAGAACATGTTCACACTCGGAATGGCGTGCTATATCTACAACCGTCCGATGGAATATGTATTCAAGTATCTTGAAAAGAAATTCTCAAAGAAACATCCTGAACTGATTGAACCGAACAAGAAGGTTCTGAAGGATGGTTTCAACTATGCCGCCAATATTCAGGCAATACCTAATACATATACAGTTGAGCCTGCAAACCAGAAAAAGGGTCTTTACAGGAACATCACAGGAAACCAGGCAACTGCCTGGGGTCTTCTGGCAGCTTCAGAAAAGTCAGGACTTCCTCTGTTCTGCGGTTCATATCCTATTACCCCTGCTACAAATATTCTTGAGGAACTTGCCATTCACAAGAGCCTGGGAGCCAAAACAGTGCAGGCTGAAGACGAGATTGCCGGAGTTTGTACAGCCATTGGAGCTGCTTTTGCCGGAAACCTTGCCGTGACTACTACTTCCGGTCCCGGACTTTCACTCAAGAGCGAAGCCCTCGGACTTGCCGTCATGACAGAACTTCCTTTGGTTGTAATTGATGTTCAGCGTGCCGGCCCATCAACAGGTATTCCGACCAAAACTGAACAGACCGATTTGAATCAGGCCCTGTACGGACGCAACGGAGAGTGCCCGATGGTGGTCATGGCTGCCCATTCTCCTGCTGGATGTTTCGACGCAGCCTTCAATGCAGCCAAGATAGCGCTTGAGCACATGACTCCTGTACTTTTGCTTACAGAAGGTTTCCTTGGAAATGGCTCGGAACCATGGCTCATCCCATCGATGAAGGACTATCCTAAGATTGTTCCTCCGTTCGCACTTCCGAACACAGAATACAAACCATACGAAAGAGACCCTGAAACCTATGTTCGCAAATGGGCCGTGCCGGGTATGGCAGGATGTGAGCATCGTGTGGGCGGTCTTGAGAAAAACCATGCCGGAGTCCTTTCTTCAGACCCTCAGAACCATGCCCTGATGGTACATGAAAGAGCAATGAAAGTTGAGAAAGTTGCTGACAGCATTCCGGCACTGGAAGTATTCGGTGCAGAAAGCGGCAAACTTCTCGTTGTCGGTTGGGGCGGTACTTACGGACACCTTATGTCAGCTGTCCAGCAGGCCCGCGAAGACGGTCTCGACGTAAGCCTTGCTCATTTTGACTACATCCTTCCTCTGCCTAAGAATACCGCTGAAGTATTCTCCAGATATGAAAGGATACTCGTATGTGAACTCAACAGCGGACATTTCGTGAATTATCTTCGCGGACGTCTCCCTGAGTTCAAGTTCAGTCAGTACAACAAAGTTCAGGGACAGCCGTTCCTTGTACAGGAAATCGAAGAAGCTATTCGTGAAAATTTGCAATAAAACGGAAATACAATGCCAAGATATACATTCAAAGAGTTCAAGAGCGACCAGGAAGTCAGATGGTGCCCGGGATGTGGTGACCATGGAGTGCTAGCAGCCCTTCAGAGGGCTTTGCCTGATGTAACTGAAATCCTCGGATACAGCAAGGAAAGATATGTTGTTGTATCAGGTATCGGATGTTCTTCCCGTCTTCCTTATTATATGAATACTTATGGCTTCCACAGCATCCACGGTCGTGCGACAGCCATATCCACCGGCATCAAAGTGGCAAATCCTGATTTGACCGTATGGCAGGCATGCGGCGACGGCGACGCCCTTGCCATCGGAGGAAACCATTTCATCCATGCCATCCGAAGGAATGTCGATATCAACATCATTCTTTTCAATAACCAGATTTACGGCCTGACCAAGGGTCAGTATTCTCCGACATCAAAGTTTGGAGCCATAACCAAGACTTCTCCGTACGGAACTGTCGAGCCTCCTTTCAATCCGGGCAGCCTTGTTCTTGGAGCCAAGGGTACATTCTTTGCGCGCAGCCTTGACTCGGAACTCAAGCTC
>JALFNZ010000153.1 GCA_022774085.1 Bacteroidales bacterium | reverse complement strand
ACCTCTGCGGAGGTCTCCCCTATTGAGAACCATCTGTTCAGAATCGGAATCGGCAATCTCAAAAAAGGTGTGATGAAAGCCAAATTGTCCCAGCCTCAGAGACTCACGCACGAGAGCGGCTGGCACAACATCACTATGAACCGCTCCTGCACCCAGTTCATTGACCATTACAGCTCGCTCTGCGTACCGAGAGTCCAGAACCTGTGCAATGCTGACGGAAGCCTTATCAGGAACATCTACACCGCCCAGGACCCCACCCTCGAATATTCATATGGTGAAATAACACTCGGAAGCGTAAAGAGCGCCGACGGCAAATATGACAACTACTACAGGCTCATCAAGCCTGCGGATTTCGACCCGTCGAAGAAATATCCTCTTATCGTCTATGTCTATGGTGGTCCTCATTCACAGATGGTACGAAATACGTTCTGTGCAGAACTGCGCCGCTGGGAAATGTACATGGCCCAGAGAGGTTATGTGGTTTATGTCCAGGACAATAGAGGTACATCCAACAGGGGTCTGGATTTCGAACAGGCAATATGGGGACAGTGCGGTCAGGCCGAAATGGCCGACCAGATGGTAGGTGTGAGGGCTTTGATGGAATTGCCTTACATTGATACCGAAAGGATAGGAGTCCATGGTTGGAGCTACGGAGGTTTCATGACCATATCCTTGATAACCAATTATCCGGAGGTATTCAAAGTCGGTGTTGCCGGAGGCCCGGTCATTGACTGGAAATGGTATGAAGTGATGTATGGCGAGAGATATATGGGAAATCCGGCAGATAATGCTGACGGATATGCAAAGACCAGCCTCATCGCAAAGGCGAAGGACCTCAAGGGCAAGCTTCTCATCTGCCAGGGAGTCATAGACCCAGTCGTCGTTTGGGAGAACAGCCTGAGCTTTGTCAGGGAATGCGTGAAGAATAACGTGCAGGTGGATTATTTCCCATATCCACGGGCAGAGCACAATGTTCTGGGAAAGGATCGCGTTCATCTGATGGACAAGGTTTCGATTTATTTTGATGATTATTTATAGGATGAAATCAATCAAAGACATTTATAAAATAGGAAAAGGTCCCTCCAGCAGCCACACTATGGGACCCTTCAAGGCAGTCCGCTCC
The DNA here is from genome assembly GCA_022774085.1 of Bacteroidales bacterium. Classification (GTDB taxonomy): domain Bacteria; phylum Bacteroidota; class Bacteroidia; order Bacteroidales; family UBA932; genus Cryptobacteroides. The sequence continues at coordinate 19,796 of JALFNZ010000153.1, read as the reverse complement.
TATCTTGATCACCACCCTGACGCAGGTCATCTTCATGTAACCCTTTACGGTTCTCTGGCAGCAACCGGACGCGGGCACCTTACCGATGTGGCCATCAGAGAAGCATACAGCACCTGGAGATGGACGGACAAGGAAAGCCTCGAAAGCAATTACAGAAGGGCGGGAGACGTGGACATCGAATGGAAGCCGAAAGAGACACTCCCCTTCCATCCGAACGGGATGAAGATTGCCACGGTCAATTACGACGGAGACCTTTATGACAAATGGACATACTACAGCATCGGAGGCGGAGACATCGTATGCATGGATTGCCAGATAGATGCACAAGACGAGGAAGAAGTCTATTCCCTCAACACGATGACCGACCTTCTGAACTGGTGCAACCGTGAAGGCAAGGCTTATTGGGAATATGTTGATGAAATAGAGGGCAATGGGCATGGCATATGGGAACATCTGGAGCTTGTCTGGAAGGTGATGTGCCAGGCGGTGGAAAGGGGAATCGACCAGGAGGGCTCGCTTCCGGGACCGCTGAAAATCAGAAGAAAGGCATCAAGCTATTTCATTCGCGCAGAAGGCTATAGCGATGTCCTGCGTACCAGAGGGCTTATATTTTCCTATGCGCTGGCAGTTAGCGAGGAGAATGCCTGCGGAGGCACAATAGTCACTGCACCGACCTGTGGTTCGTGCGGAGTGATGCCGGGAGTACTGTACCATGTGAAGAAGGTATATGGATTCAGCGACAAACGTATTGTCCGGGCATTGGCTACGGCGGCGCTCGTTGGCAATGTTGTCAAGCACAATGCATCCGTTTCCGGAGCTGAAGTGGGATGCCAGGGTGAGGTCGGAGTGGCCTGTGCGATGGCCGCTGCAGCTGTTACCCAGTTGATGGGCGGAAGCCCCTCTCAGATTGAATATGCCGCCGAAATGGGCTTGGAACACCATCTGGGACTCACCTGTGACCCTGTATGCGGACTCGTGCAGATTCCTTGCATCGAACGCAATGCCTATGCAGCTGCGCGTGCACTTGATGCCAGCATCTATGCCCTCTACACTGACGGAAGGCACAGAGTGTCATTCGACCAGGCTGTGAATGTGATGAAACAGACCGGAAAAGACCTGCCTTCACTCTACAAGGAGACAGGTGAAGGAGGTCTGGCAAAGGAATTGGAATAGAATCATCCCTCAGAAATAACCGGGAGACATATCGGATTTCAAAATATATTTCTAACTTTGAGGAATTACTGAATGATGGTATGTATGACTTATATCAAATTACCCGAAGAAGATAAAACAAGACGCCTGGTTTTCTACCTTGCGATGGAGGAATATGTCGCAGCCAATCTTGACAAGTTGCTTCCCCACAGGACTGAAAAGGAAGCATTTTTCATGTGGCAGGTCCCTCCGACAGTAATATTCGGAAGGAACCAGGTGATGGAGGCGGAAGTGAACATTGATTACTGCCGAAGCAAAGGCATCAACCTTTTCAGAAGGAAAAGCGGAGGCGGATGCGTATATTCTGACTGGGGTAATATCATGCTCTCGTATATCACGGACAAGACAGATGTAGCATTCACTTTCGAGTCTTTCCTTCAAAGAATTGCACTTGTGCTCCGTCGTGCCGGTCTCCCGGCATGCGTGTCTGGCAGAAACGACATCATGGTGGATGGCAAGAAAGTATCAGGCAATGCATTCTTCCTCAAGCCAAAATCCAGCATCGTCCATGGCACGATGCTGTTTGACACAGATTTCGAAGAACTTACAAAAGCAATCACTCCATCTGAAGCAAAAATCAAAAGCAAGGGCGTGGATTCCGTGCGTGCACACGTGACGAATCTGCGTCCTTATTTCATTGCCTCGCACAAGCAATGGCAGCAGGCCCTTTCGGACATCAGTAAATTCAAATCATTCATTGCCGCCAATCTGTGCACTATAGCTTCAGAAACAGAAGAAGACTCCACCATATTTGACCAAATCATATTGAATGACACTGATTTGGAAGAAATCCAAAAAATTGAGGCTACATATCTTGACCCGGACTTCCTGCAAGGGAAAAAGCACAACTGGAGCAAAAGCCTCTCCTGCAAGATTGAAAATGTCGGGGAAATTGAGGTAAGGTATGAAATGGAAGCCGACCATATCATCGGATGTACCTTAACCGGAGATTTCTTTCCGCTGAAGGAAGGTATCGGGGAATATCTGAGCAGTGCCCTGAACGGATGCAGAGATGATTTTCAGGAAGTTTCCCATGCCTTGGCATCATGTGACCTTGCCCAGTTTATATCTGGACTGGACGCACTAGAACTCGCCAGAGGATTATACGGAATTACCACTAATCAATAATACTATTATGGAAGACAATCTCAAGAAAACCTGTCTTTACGGGAGCCACGTGGCTCTCGGGGCGAAAATGAGTCCGTTTGCAGGATTCATGATGCCTATCCAATACACCTCAATCACAGACGAACACAATGCAGTTCGCAATAAGGTAGGAATGTTCGACGTATCTCACATGGGAGAGATCTTCGTAAGCGGTCCTGATGCCGAAAAGTTTGTAAATCATATCTTTACGAATGAAATACGCGGGTTCGAACCGGGAAAGGTCCTCTATGGAATGATGTGCCACGAGAATGGCGGAGTCGTGGATGACCTGCTGGTTTACAGGGAGTTTGAACCGGACCATTTCCTGCTCGTGGTAAACGCAGCCAATATTGACAAGGACTATCAATGGATTTGCTCGCAGACCGAAGGCTTCGACGTAAAAGTAGTGAATGAATCTGACTCATGGGGGCAGATTGCAGTACAGGGACCTGATTCCGAAAGAATCGTAACGGAAATTCTGTCACTCGGAGAAGCTGCCGCCCTGACCTTCTACACCTACCAAGAGTCTTCATGGAAGGGTGCAAGGATGATTCTCAGCCGCACAGGATACACAGGAGAGGACGGATTCGAGATTTATACTACTCATGAGGGTATATGCGAAATATGGGACATCCTGCTCAAGGCCTCAGTCGTACCTTGCGGTCTGGGATGCCGTGACACCCTCCGTTTCGAAGCCGGACTTCCACTGTATGGTGACGAACTTTCAGATGACATCACTCCGATTGAAGCCGGTCTGGGAATGTTCTGCAAACTGGACAAAGAATTCATAGGAAGAGATGCGCTTGCCGCACAGAAAGCACAGGGAACATCACGCAAGCTGGTAGGACTGGTTATCCATGACAAAGCCATTCCTCGTGCCACCTATCCAGTTGAGACAGCAGATGGTACCCAGGTTGGCACCGTCACCACAGGCTACCGTTCCATCACTCTTGACAAGAGCATATGCTTCGCAATGGTAGATTCCGCCCATGCCGCCCTCGGCACTGACCTGAACGTACGCATCAGGAAGAAAGTCTTCCCAGGCACTGTAATCAAGAAACGCTTTTATCAGACCAACTACAAGAAATAAACAATAATATTATGAGCACAATTATCGAAGGTCTCAAATACAGCGAGACACATGAATGGGTGAAAGTTGAAGATTCATTGGCTATCATCGGAGTCACTGACTATGCACAGAAGGAAATGGGCGACATCACTTATGTTGACATGCCTGATGTTGATGACGAAGTTGCATGTGAGGAGGAATTCGGAGCTTTGGAGAGCGTGAAAGCTTCCAGCGACCTTTTCTGCCCTGTCAGCGGAACAGTGACCGAAAGGAATGATGCCCTTGAGGATGCTCCTGAAATGGTGAACCAGGACCCTTATGGAAACTGGATCATTAAAGTTCAGATGAGCGACCCGTCAGAACTGGACAAACTCATGGACGCAGCCGCATATAAGGATTTCATTGGTGAGTAATATGGGCAGTTTTTCTTATTTTCCTCACACTGAGGAAGATATAAAACAGATGCTGGACAAGATAGGGGTCTCATCCCTGGATGATCTCTATGGTGACGTCCCTTCTGATTTCATATATAAGAAGGAATATGACCTGCCGGAGGCTATGACCGAACAGCAGGTCCGTGAACATTTCAGCAGCCTCGAGGCAAAAAACCAGAGGTTGAAGATATTTGCCGGAGCAGGTGCATACGACCATTACACTCCTGCCGTAGTCCCTTATCTTGCGTCAAGAAGTGAGTTCAGCACTGCCTATACTCCATATCAGGCAGAGATTTCCCAGGGCACACTCAGATACATTTTCGAGTATCAGAGCATGATTTGCGAACTGACAGGCATGGAGGTTTCGAATGCTTCCATGTATGATGGCCCTACTGCTGCAGCCGAAGCGGCCATGATGGCCATGGTTTGCACCAAACGCAAGACCAGAGTACTGCTCTCAGACACTCTCCTGCCCCATGTTGCCGAAGTGATTCGCACCTACGCCCTTTACCATGGAATTGAGCTCGGGGCAATCGCATCTGAAGGAGGTCAGACCAGTCTGGAGGCCCTTGAAAAGGAACTTCAGAGCGGTGATGTGGCAGGCGTTATAGTTCCTGACATCAACAAATACGGAATCATCGAGGATCATACCGGTCTGACTGAAGCCGTCCACAAGGCTGGTGGAGTCGCAGTTGCCTATTGCGATCCTTCCGCCCTTGCCGTAATCAAGACTCCGGGTGAATGGGGATTCGACATTGCGGTTGGTGACGGACAGCCATTGGGACTTCCTTTGAATTTCGGTGGTCCGTATGTCGGTTTCATGGCATGCCGCAAAGAGCATGTACGCAAACTTCCAGGAAGAATAGTCGGGCAGACAACTGATGCCGATGGAAAGAGGTGCTTCGTGCTGACCCTTCAGGCCCGCGAGCAACATATCCGCAGGGAAAAGGCTACCAGCAACATTTGTTCGAACCAGAGTCTCATGGCCCTGTATGTGACTATCTACCTTTCCCTTATGGGTCCTGAAGGACTGCGCAGAGTCAATGAGATTTCTGCTGCAGGAGCGCATATCCTCCATGACAAGCTGCTTGAAACAGGACTGTTCACGGAGGTCTTTGACAAGCCGTTCCTGAAAGAGTTCGTGCTCAAGCCTTCATGCCCGCCGGAAAAGCTGCACAAGGCTCTTCTGGAGAAAGGTTTCTTCGGAGCCTTGCCTGACGATGAAGGATATGTGAGTTTCTGCGTGACTGAAAAAAGGAGTGCAGAAGAGATTGACAACCTGGTTAAAGCGGTGAAGGAGGCTGAGTTATGAAATATTACGACAAACTGATTTTTGAACTTTCAAAGGAAGGCCGCTGCGGATTTTCGCTTCCTTCCGCTCATGAAGGCAAACTTAAGGACATCTTGCCTGAATCTTTATCAAGAGGGTCCCAGTCACGCCTTCCTCAGGTCAGTGAGGTGGATGTAGTAAGACATTACACCAACTTGTCACAGATGAATTTCGGTGTGGATACCGGTTTCTACCCTCTTGGCAGCTGCACCATGAAATACAATCCGAAAATCAATGAGGAAGTCGCTTCATCACCTGCATTCAGTTCAATGCATCCGCTTCAAGATGAGGAAACTGCACAGGGAGCCCTTGAAGTTTACTGGGAAATGGAGAAGGCACTCTCAGCCATCACAGGTCTTGATGCATTTACATTCAATCCTTGCGCCGGTGCCCATGGAGAGCTTACAGGACTCATGGTAATGCGCCGCTACCACATGCTTCGCGGTGACCTCAAAAGGACGAAGGTCATAGTTCCAGACAGCGCCCACGGCACCAATCCGGCCAGCGCAGCAGTCTGCGGGCTTGATGTGGTGGTGGTGAAATCCAATGCTGACGGTCTTGTGGACGTAAATGACCTGAGACCTCTGCTTTCAGATGAGATTGCCGGCATCATGATGACCAACCCGAACACTCTTGGTCTTTTCGAGAAAGAAATCGGAGAAATTGCAACCCTTGTCCATGAATGCGGAGGTCTGCTCTATTATGACGGAGCAAATATGAACCCGCTTCTGGGAGTTGTCCGTCCGGGTGACATGGGCTTCGATATCATGCACTTGAACCTTCACAAGACTTTCTCGACTCCTCATGGAGGTGGTGGGCCTGGATCCGGTCCGGTCGGAGTCGCTGCAAGGCTTGAAAAATGTCTGCCTGGTCCACGTGTCAGGAAATCCGATGACGGAGTGTTCCATATCGAGCGCAACTGGGACGAGTCAGCAGGAAAGGTGTCAGGTTTCATGGGCAATTTCAGCATCATCCTCAGAGCCTATGCCTATATTCTTTCACTGGGCAAGGAGAATATCCTGAAGGCTGGAAAATTTGCGACATTAAGTGCAAACTACATCAAGGAGAGTCTCAAGGATTGCTACAAACTCCCTATTCCGAGCATCTGCAAGCATGAATTTGTGTTTGACGGACTCATCAATGAAGGAGCTACGACCCTGGATGTTGCAAAGAGGCTTCTTGACTACGGTTTCCATGCCCCGACAATCTACTTCCCTCTCCTTTTCCATCAGACCATCATGATCGAGCCAACGGAAACAGAATCAAAGGAAACCATAGATGCTTTCATTGAAGTGATGAGGAAGATTGCTTCCGAAGCGGCAGAGGATCCTCAGATTCTCAAAGGCGCTCCTCACAACACTCCTGTAGGAAGGCCGGATGAGACTCAGGCGGCAAGGCATCCTGTCCTTAAATATTGGGATTGCTGACAAACGGATTATTAACTATTTGTATTTCTCTAAAAGGCAATTATGAGAATAACAATCATCGGAGCAGGCCCCGGCGGTTATGAAACCGCCGTGGCTGCTGCCTCCAAAGACATAGATGTAACCATCATTTCGGACGGTCCTGTGGGTGGAACTTGCCTCAACCACGGATGTATTCCGACCAAGACTTTCTGTGCCCATGCCCAGATGCTTGACAATGTGCGCAATGCCGGAGAATTCGGTATCGAAACTTCTGCGGTGTCGTTCGATTTCAGCAAAGTCCTGCGGAGAAAGGAAGCTGTTGTGGAACAGTTGCGTGGCGGTGTGGAATTCCTGCTGAAAAATAAAAAGATAAGATATATCAGCGGCAAGGCTTCACTCAAAGACAACCATACCGTTGTTGTCAGGTCTGCCGACGGTGAGGTGGCTGAGGAAATTGATTCTGACTACATTATCATTGCGACAGGCTCAGTCTCAGCCATTCTTCCTATTCCGGGAGCAGATCTGGAAGGTGTGATTACTTCCACTGAACTGCTTTCAATCGACTCAGTTCCCAAAAGACTCTGCATCATAGGTGCGGGAGTGATTGGACTTGAATTTGCGTCTATATTCAACAGTTTCGCTTCGCAGGTGACAGTTCTGGAATATTGCAAGGACATTCTTCCTCGTTTCGACACAGACCTTGCCAAGAGGCTGAAGCAGACGCTGTCGAAAAAAGGTATAGCTATCGAGACTTCAGCCCAGGTTCAGGCCATCACCAGAGAAGATGGTCTGTTGAAGGTCAGCTATCTGAAGAAGGACAAGGAAGCTTGCGTGGTGGCTGACAAGGTGCTGATGGCAGTGGGCAGGAAGCCGGCGATTGAGAGTCTCAATCTTTCAGACATCGGACTGGATTTCACTCCAAAAGGTATTGTGACCGACGAGGACATGAGGACGAACATTCCCAATGTCTTCGCAATTGGTGACATACGTGGCGGAATGATGCTGGCTCATGCTGCAACTTTCGAGGGTAAAAGAGCATTGAATGCCATACTTGCAGACATGCAGGCCGGTGGTCCGGGGAAGGGCAAGGCCGCTGACGGGATTGATTTCGATATCATTCCGGCTGCTGTGTTCACTTGTCCTGAAGCTGCAGTTGTCGGGCTCACCGAAGAGGACTGCAAGGCGCGCGGAATAGCCTGCAAATGCCTCAAGTCTTTCTTCAGGGCAAACGGCAAGGCTGTGTCCATGGGTGAAACGGAAGGTTATTGCAAGATTATAATCTCAGAAGAAGGACGCATCCTGGGATGCCATCTATTCGGTCCGCATGCTTCAGACATAATTCAGGAAGTTGCCGCCCTGATGAACAAGAAGGCCAGTATTTCCGAGCTCAGCCAGATAATCCATGCCCATCCGACATTGAGCGAGGTAATCCTTTCTGCAGCAAGTAATTAATTGGTCCTTTTGGAAGGATTGTTGAAAACGTTGGCGGAGATGATGATGCCCAGGACAATTGCTATGGTCACTTTGATTGACAGCATGCCTGAGGACAGCGCAAGATTGAACTGGTTGGAAGCTATGTAATATGCGCTCCAGAACACTCCGCCACCGGGAATCAGGGGGAATATGCCGCAAATCAGGTAAATTGTGCGCGGACAGCGGAATCTCCTTGCAAAAATCCTGGACAGGAAAGAGACCACCGTAGCAGCAAAGAAACTGGCTGCGAAAGGTCCGGCATCAACATACCGGGTGAATATGAGATATACCATCCAGCCGGCCATTCCCACAAGGCCGGCAGAAAAATAATGCCTTCTGGGCACACCGAAAAGAATCGCAAATGCTGATGTTCCCACAAGAGCAGCCGCCACCTGAACAGGAAAAGTTGAAGTTAGGGAATCGGTAGTTGTGCCGTTCAGCTGAATCATGTTCCCGGCAAAGAAACCATAAAGCAAGAATGCAAAACATACTCCGATGGCTATGCTCATGAACATCATGACAGCATCGGCAAGGCGGGTGATCCCGGCAAGGTAATCCTCATTGGCGACGTCCCTGAGTCCGTTTGTAAATGCAACTCCTGGAATAAGGAGTATCATTGTGCCCACCACCATGTTGCCTATATTGTCACCGAAACCGAGATAATGGAAGAGAATGCAGAGCAAGGTCCCGATAAGTCCGCCGCAAATATTGGCAAGGGCCTTTGTCAGATATCTCCCGGAAACCTTCATAACAAAAAGGTTGAGCAGCAAGGCTGCAACCAATGAAGCGGCACAATCCAGAAAGCTGCCACCGAAAATTATACAGAATCCGGCACATCCGAAGGCTGCTCCAAGATACATTTCCCAATCCGGTTTAGGCCTCATGTTCTTGATGCTCTCAAGCCGTTCCCGAGCCTGTTCCAAGGTGAATTTTCCGGCTGAGATATCTCGTGAAAGCTGGTTGACCTCGGCCACGACATCAAGTCTTGATCCCTTGATAGGTATGAACTCGGCATTGGCATATGCCTTGCCCGTGGTGAATATTCCGTTGCTGAGGACGAAAAACTTCTCCCCGCTCTGGCCATAATGTCCGGCTATCCTTTCCATCGTCTCCTCCACTCTGGAAATCTCGGCTCCATTTTCCAGGAGGAGCCTTCCGGCATCAGAAGCAAGAGTGAGAACATCCTCGCTGCTATACTGTCCCATAACTTATTCCAAAAAGTGCCCAAAGATAAGATAAATTTATGTAAATTTGTATTTTTGATGATACTCGTATCAATAGGTTAATCAAGTTTCGGGAACTCGGAACAATAATACATTACAATATGGCAATTGGCATAAAGCTATCAGAAACAGATTCAAGATTATTCTGCTGCAGCAAGTGGTGGGGCGACCCGGACATGCCCTCAGACATGGAATATCCAATGTTCCAGGGAGAAGACGGGGAGGAATACCCTCTGACCTTCGTCTGCCAGATAGACTGCGCAGAGGTCACAACAGCATTTCCGGACTGCGGACTGCCCGAAGACGGCATGCTGTATTTCTTTGCCGCGATGGATGAATATCTGGGATATGAAACTCCTTACCACCTTGGTATCGGGAAATGGCCCAAAGGAGCCACGAAGGTGAAATATGCAAAGAATATCAACCCTGAGACATTCGAATCATACATAATGGTTGACGATCAGGATGAGCCCGTAACCCTGCCCGCGATGAAAATGGAATTCTTCAATTGCGACGACGATGCAGACGGGTTGAAATTGCTCGGAATCCCGTCCAACGGAGATGCATGCGACAACAATCCTTCACAAATCAGCCTGCTCCAGATTGATTCGGAAGCTGACGGCCTTGACGATGTCCGAATCTATGACTGCGGCTTCATCAATTTCCTGATGAAGAAAAACGAACTTGAGAACGGATGGTGGCACAGTTCATATGGTTACCTTTCGTCTTATTAATCAAGAAATTCTCCCCTTATGAATGAAGAAATCACACTTGTAAGAGACCTGGCGGTCATACTCATTTCCGCAGGCATATTTACAATCATTTCCAAAGCCCTCAAACAACCTTCTGTCCTTGGCTACATACTTGCCGGATTCCTCATAGGCCCGAACATCGGTTTCTATTTCGGGATATCCAGCACTGAGGCTGTCCACCAATGGTCTGAGATCGGTATCATCTTCCTGATGTTCGGTCTCGGACTCGAATTCAGTTTCAAGAAGCTCATGCGGGTCGGAGGTCCAGCCCTGATCACAACGGCCAGCAAATTCCTGGGCGTATTCATCCTCGGCTTCATCACCGGCATGGCAATGTCCTGGTCCACAATGGAAAGCATCTTCCTCGGAGGTCTGCTCTCCATGTCAAGCACGACGGTCATCATCAAATCATACGACGAGATGGGCCTGAAGAACAAGCCTTATGCCCCGATAGTGTTCGGAACCATCATCATAGAAGACATGATTGCCATCCTGCTGATGGTCCTGCTCTCCTCCCTTGCCGTATCGAACAAATTCGCTGGAGGCGAGATGCTCTTCAACCTCGGAAAACTGGCATTTTTCCTGATTCTCTGGTTCATCGTGGGCATATACCTCATCCCTACCGCACTGAAGAAATTCGGCAAATACATCAACGACGAGATTCTCCTGATTGTAAGCATAGGACTTTGTCTTGCAATGGTTGCATTCGCGGAAGGAGTGGGCTTTTCAGCAGCCCTCGGAGCCTTCGTCATGGGTTCCATTCTTGCTGAAACCTTCGAAGCTGAGCGTATTGAAAAGCTCGTTACACCTATAAAGGACCTCTTCGGTGCAATATTCTTCGTTTCGGTCGGAATGATGGTTTCCCCAAGCGTGGTAATGGAGCACTGGGGTACCGTCCTCATAATCACTCTGCTCATCTATTTTGCTGACATTCTTTTTGTTACAATAGGAGCCATTGTAGCAGGCAAAGGACTTGAAAATGCCGTGCATGCAGGTTTCGGCCTCGCACAACTGGGCGAGTTCGGTTTCATCATTGCGGGCGTGGGCTGCTCTCTGGGAGTGATGCGGGATTTCATATATCCTGTAATCATTTCCGTTTCAGTAATCACGACATTCATCGCCCCTTACATGATTCGTCTGTCCGATCCTGCCTACAGATTCCTGAAGAAACATCTGCCGGAGAAACTGCTCAGGCATATCGATACGGAACATCAGCTCAAAAGGACTGTCGCTGAACAGAGCGAATGGAAAGTCCTGCTCAAGACCTTCTTTACAAGGGTTATCATCTACGGAGTATTGATCCTGGCAGTTGACATTCTTACAAAAAGATACCTCAACCCGCTGCTGATGAACATGTTCCCTTCACTCGGGGAAACGGCGGCGAACTATATCAACATAGCTGTGACCCTTGTGGCCATATCCCCTTTCGTATATGGAATAGGCATAAGTTCATCTTCCCGTCCTCATGTGGCCAAGCTCTTGAAAGAGAATCAGAAGAACACACTCCCCATTCTGGGTTTGATCATGGCAAGGGTGTTCATGGCTGTGAGCGCTGTGCTCGGCGTGATAATGGCCAGAGTGAACCTTTCCGGATGGGCAATCATAGGAATCATAATAAGCGGCTGCATCATAATTCTTTCCGGAAGATATTTCTTCAGGAAATATTCAAGCATTGAGCAGCAATTCATGACAAACCTCAACCAGAAGGAGAGCCAGTCCCGGAAAAATGCTCCGGTCACCACATCGATCCAGGAGAGACTGAAAGGATATGATGTCCATATCGAGGCAATTGTACTTCCTCAGAATTCAGAATTCACAGGTCATCGTCTCAGGAGCATCCCTATACGTTCTGAAAGTGGCGCAAGCATCATTAAGATAAGTCGCGGTGAAAGAAATATCATCATCCCGAGCTCCGATGTCAGGGTATATCCTTTTGACAGATTGCTCGCAGTGGGAACATCAGAGCAGCTTGACAGACTGAAGGAAATCATCAGCTCATCGGTTCCACAGACCCTTGATTCCAATTCAGGAGAGGATTTCAAGGTCGAATCATTCACCTTGGATGATGAGTCATATTTCACAGGTAAATCCCTCAGGGAATGCTCTCTTTCAGACTTCCAGTGCATGATGATAAGTGTTGCCAGGGATGGGGAATTCATAACAAATCCTAAAGCTGACTTCCGTTTCAAAAACGGAGATACCGTGTGGATAGCTGGCAATACTTCTTCATGTGAATGGTTGAAATGAGCCATCCGGATAATTTGAATTAAACACATTTTTACTATTTTTGCAGAATCATAAACAGCTCAAAATATCACTTTAATGGCACTTATTGACAATATTATCGCGCGTGCAAAGTCCAACAAGCAGCGCATCGTGCTTCCGGAATCATTCGAGGAGCGCACAATCACGGCAGCAGATCAGGCCCTCAGGGACGACCTTGCTGAAATCATACTTATCGGCAACCGTGAGAAAGTTCTCGCCTATGCCGATGAACTCGGTTTGAAAAACATTGACAAGGCCACAATCATAGACCCTGCCACAAGCGAGAAAACAGAAGAATACATCCAGCTGCTTTTCCAGCTGCGTCAGAAAAAAGGAATGACACTCGAAGTTGCACGCAAGACTGTGCTTGAGAACCCTCTCTACTTCGGATGCCTCATCATCAAGAGCGGTGATGCAGACGGACAGATAAGCGGTGCACTTTCAACCACTGGTGACACCCTCCGTCCTGCCCTTCAGATTATCAAATGCGCTCCCGGCATCTCATGCGTCAGCGGTGCAATGCTCCTTATCACCCAGACTCCTCAGTATGGTGAGGAAGGCGTGCTTGTAATGGGAGACATCGCCGTCACGCCTATGCCTGATGCTGCACAGCTTGCACAGATTGCTGTCTGCACAGCTCAGACTGCGAAAAGCGTTGCAGGCTTCGAGGATCCTCGAGTTGCCATGCTTTCATTCTCTACCAAAGGTTCAGCAAAACACGAAGTTGTTGACAAAGTGGTTGAAGCTACACGTCTTGCCAAAGAGCTTGAGCCAAGCCTCAAGATTGACGGAGAACTTCAGGCAGATGCAGCACTCGTTCCTTCAGTTGGTGCAAAGAAAGCTCCGGGCTCTGAGATTGCCGGAAAGGCAAACGTTCTCATCGCACCTAACCTTGAGGTTGGAAACATCGGTTACAAACTTGTTCAGCGTCTTGGTAATGCTGATGCGATTGGTCCTATCCTTCAGGGTATTGCGCGTCCGGTGAACGACCTTAGCCGCGGATGTTCCGTTGACGACATCTACAAGATGATTGCCATCACCGCCTGCCAGGCCATGGATGCAAAATAATCATTCCCGATAAATCTTATAAGGCTGACTATAAAGTCTGACGTGTCGGCGTCCTAAGGACGTATTTGAGACATCTGAAGGACTTTATGTCAGCCCTTATTATTTTGAATTTTCAATAAAATAAAAAAAATCAATTATTTTTTTTGGGAAAATAAGTATCTTGCGAAAATTTTGACAGAATGACTAAAGAAGAACTATTCAAATTTATCAATGACAACCATATCTTTGAAGAAAGCGGCAACCTGTTCTTTGTGGTTGACGAAGGACTCCAGTTACACTATGTTGCTTTTAATCCAGTTGATACCAGTGTCAAGCTTTGCATAGGAGATTTTCTGAAATGTTCAAATGCCATTTCTACCATGGAGGGGTGTGGATGCCATCAGAACTGCAAAAAATGCAAACTCAGAGACATGGTGGAAGAAAGTATGCGTGAAATGAAAAAGATGGAGACAGACGTTTCCATGCTTCTTAAGAACAATCAGGATTATTGTGCTCATGTATTTTCCACTCCATTCATTGATAACGGTAAGAAATTCAGCCTTGTTCTTCTTCTTGACAGGACTTCACGCCAGCGTGAACTGATGCTTGAGAGAGTTTTCTGTCATGACCTGCTCAATCTTTCCGGTGCCCTCAACGGTCTTCTAGACACCATGGACAACTCTGATACGGATGAAATACGAATCGTTCTGAAGAGCATTTCATCGCAGATGATGGAAGAGATCAAAGCCCAGAGGGACCTTATCTATGCAATCAACGGATTGCTCAAACCGAACAAGGCAGTTTTCAAGGCAAGTGAAGTGCTGGATTTTGTCAAAGGCAGCCTCTGCCAGATTGCCAGCGACATGTACAATGTTAACATCATCATTGAATCCACCTTGACAGATGAGGACCTGGAATCAGATAAAGTCCTGATCAACAGGGTTATTCACAATATGGTAAAGAATGCTTGTGAAGACAATGCTGCAGGAGATGTCATTGTCAGGGCAAAAGTTGAAGACAATGCCATCATCTATTCTGTACACAATGATGCAGTGATGTCACTTGATACCAAGAGCAAAGTATTCATCCAGGGCAATACCACTAAGAAACAGGGGCACGGCTTGGGCACTTACAGCATGAAGTTGATAGGCGAGAATTACCTCGGAGGCAAGGTATATTTCAAATCTGAGAAAAACTTCGGAACAGAGTTTTACTTTGAGCTTCCCAAAGCAAATCCATGAGGCAGTACCGATTGTCCATTGTCCTGGCTGCCATCTGTATAGCTGTCCTTTCATGTACAGGAGCAAAGCCCGACAAACAGATATTATTCAATTCATCTGACACTTCGGATGTCCCATATCGCATTCCTGCGCTAGGGGCATTCAGTGACGGCACTCTGATAGCTATTTCTGATTATAGACCTTGTAGGGCCGACATTGGCTATGGCAAGGTTGACCTTCATATCAGACTCTCCCTGGATAACGGCCATACATGGTCTGAAGAAGCTGTTTTGCTGGAAGGAAGCGGAATTGGTGGTGCTGTGGACTGCGGATTCGGTGATGCAGCCATCGTTTGCGACTGTGAAAGCGATGAAGTGCTTGTCATTACGGTGTGCGGATATACCGTATATTATGCAAAGACTACCACAAGGCAGAATCCCAACAGAATGGCCGTTCTTCGTAGCCATGACAAAGGAAAGACTTGGGAGCCGTGGAAGGAGATTACCGAAGATGTCTATTCTCTGTTTGACGAGAGTTCGAACGGACCCGTCCAAAGTTGCTTTGCCACATCAGGCAAGATTTTCCAAAGCAGGATAATCAAAAAAGGAGATTATTACCGTATCTACGTGGCGCTCTGTGCCCGTCCTCATGGAAACAGAGTCATATTCAGCGACGATTTCGGACGCACATGGAAGCCACTTTCAGGGGCGGATGCCCTCCCTGTGACGAATGGCGACGAAGCCAAATGCGCGGAACTCCCGGACGGCAGCATCATCCTCAGCAGCAGGGCATATGAAGGGAGATATTTCAACATTTTTACATATTCATCACCTGATGGCATTGCCGAAGGGGAAGGAACCTGGGGACATGCCGCATTTTCGGGAAAGGACAACAAAGGATGCTATACACAGGACAACGCCTGCAACGGAGAGTTGCTCATCGTCACGGCGGAAAGAGTGAGTGACGGGCAAAGAGTAAACCTTGCCCTGCAGTCCATTCCCATCGGCCCGCAAAGGAAGAATGTGAGCATATATTATAAGGAAGTGCCTGATGCATCCGACCCCACTGAAGGATGGACCTCGGAGGATATGGCATCCGGCTGGCAGGACCTTTTCGTTGCAAGTACCGTAACCTCGGCCTATTCAACTATGGTCATGCAGAAAGACGGTCTGATCGGATTTCTCCTTGAAGAGAGCCTTAATTCCTCCAATAATGGATATAATATTGTATATCAAACATTTACAATATTACAAATCACGAATGGTAAATATAGATATTCAAAATAAAACCAAATACCAGCACATTTTTTGCTCCTTATCGGTAAATCAACAGAAAATTTTTCTTAAATTTGTCCGATTTTTTTCAAAATCGATAGGACAAAATTAAAAGTAAAACTATGGAGAACTTATCAGAAGGACTACAGCTGATGCTGATAGGAATGGTGACGGTTTTCACTATTCTTTTGATTGTTATCTACGGCAGCAAACTTCTCATTGCTGCAATCAACAAATTCGCTCCGGAGCAGCCGAAATCACCGGCCAAAAAGACTGATGATGCGCCGGTTGCTATATTGGAAGCCGCTGTGAGCCAGCTCACAGGCGGTAAAGGTCGTATTGTAAAAATAACAAGAATGTAATATGAAAGAGATCAAACTCAGCCTTGTTTTCAGGGACATGTGGCAGAGTGCCGGCAAGTATCAGCCAAGAGTTGACCAGCTTGTCAAAGTAGCTCCTGCAATCATCAGAATGGGATGTTTCGACCGTGTGGAAACCAACGGAGGCGGATTCGAACAGGTGAATCTCCTTTATGGTGAGAATCCGAATATTTCAGTACGTGAGTGGACCAAGCCTTTCCATGAGGCCGGAATCCAGACACACATGCTCGACCGAGCTCTCAATGCTTTGCGTATGAGCCCTTGTTCAAAAGACCTGCGCAAACTTTTCTATAAAGTCAAAAAGGCACAGGGCACCGACATCACAAGAATTTTCTGCGGACTCAACGATGAGAGAAATGTCATTCCTTCAATTACTTACGCCCATGAGGCAGGAATGATTGCACAGGCTGCCCTCTGCATCACCCACTCCCCTATCCACTCTGTGGATTATTATGTTTCCCTTGCAAAGAAATATATCGACGCAGGAGCAGATGAAATATGCCTCAAGGATATGGCTGGCATCGGACGCCCTGCTTCTCTTGCACAGATTGTCGCAGGCATAAAGAAATATAAAAAGGACATCATCATCCAATATCACTCACATGCAGGTCCAGGCTTCAACATGGCCTCGATTCTCGAAGTCTGCAAGGCTGGATGTGACTATGTAGATGTCGGAATGTCTCCGCTTTCATGGGGAACCGGACATGCTGACGTAATCGCTGTCATCGAGATGCTCAAAGATGCAGGATTCAAGGTCAAAGATGTGAACATGGAGGCTTATATGGAGGTGCGTACCATGATTCAGGAGATGTGCGACGACTTCCTCGGATATTATATTCCGGAGCTCAACCATGTGAATAACTCCCTGCTCATCAAACCCGGTCTTCCAGGCGGTATGATGGGCTCACTGATGACAGACCTCGAAGAAAATCTCGCCCAGCTCAACAAATGGAAGGCAAAGAACAATCAGGAGCCTCTGACCACCGACCAGCTTCTGGTCAAACTCTTTGATGAGGTTGCCTATGTATGGCCTAAGGTCGGCTATCCTACCCTTGTGACTCCGTTCTCACAGTATGTGAAGAACCTGGCTCTTATGAATGTAATCCAGATGGAGAAGGGTAAGGAACGCTGGAGCATGATAGGCGACAATATCTGGGACATGATTCTGGGTAAATCCGGAAAGCTTGCGGGCCCTGTGGCACCTGAACTGGTGGAACTTGCGAAATCACAGGGACGCGAATTCCTGGAGAACGACCCTCAGGACAATTACCCGGACTGCCTCGACAGCTTCCGCGAAAAGATGAAAGCTCAGGGCTGGGAACTTGGTCAAGATGAGGAAGAACTCTTCGAATATGCAATGCATCCTACTCAGTATGAGGCATATAAGAGTGGCAAGGCAAAGGCGGACTTCCTCGAGGATCTCGCCAAGAGAAAGGCTGAGAAGAATGCTCCGGCTGCATCTGCAATGCCTTCCGTGATCACAGTAAATGTAAATGGCCAGAACTACAAACTCGACATCGCTTACGGGGACGCCGTGCCAGCTGCAACCGAGTCTGCCCCTGCTTCAGCCCCTGCCGGTGCCGGAGAAGACATCATTGCTCCTCTTTCAGGAAAATTCTACCTCACCAAGGAGCCGGGAGAGCAGGCCAGGAAGGTCGGTGATGCTGTCAAGAAAGGTGATACCCTCTGCTATATCGAGGCCATGAAGGTCAACAATGCAATCAGTGCAGAGTTTGACGGAGTCATCACTGCCATCTGTCTTTCAAACGGCGACTCTGTTGATGAGGATGATGTAATCTTCAAGGTGGCAAGAAGCTAAGGAGGAACTATATGAACGGATTTGTAGAAATACTCGACAGGCTCTATCACATGACTGCGATAAGCAGCATCATTGAACAGCCGTCGTTCATCCTGATGTATCTGATTGCTTTCGGTCTCCTTTATCTTGGCATCGTCAAGAAATACGAGCCACTTTTGCTGATTCCAATTGCATTCGGTGTACTCATTGCCAATTTCCCGGGAGGTGAAATGGGTGTGATTCAGGCCGATTCCATGGGATATGTTACTCTGGCTGACGGTTCCAGACAGATTATCTGGGACATGCCTTTGCATGAGATAGCACATGAGTTCGGTATAATGAACTACCTCTATTATGCCTTGATCAAGTCAGGCCTTCTCCCACCGATCATTTTCATGGGCGTGGGTGCTCTGACTGATTTCGGCCCTATGCTCCGCAACCTAAAGCTTGCGATTTTCGGTGCAGCTGCCCAGATGGGTATCTTTGCAGTGCTTATCGTCAGTCTTCTCCTTGGTTTCACTCCTCAGGAGGCTGCTTCTCTGGGTATCATCGGAGGTGCTGACGGTCCTACCGCCATCTTCACCACCATCAAGCTTGCTCCTCATCTTCTCGGCCCTATTGCCATCGCAGCATATAGCTATATGGCTCTCGTACCTGTAATCATTCCGCTGGTAGTAAAGCTTCTGTGCACCAAGAAAGAACTGACTATCAACATGAAGGAGCAAGACAAGCTCTATCCTGAAAAGAACGAAATCAAGAACATGAGGGCGGTGAAAATCATTTTCCCGATTGCTGTTACCACAATCGTCGCCATCTTCGTTCCATCCGCAGTTCCGCTTGTCGGCATGCTGATGTTCGGTAACCTTATCAAGGAAATCGGTTCTGACACCGAAAGGCTTTTCCAGACAGCAAGCAACGGGCTTATGAATGCAGCCACAATCTTCCTCGGTCTGTGCGTGGGCGCAACCATGACAGCTGACGCATTCCTAAACTTCCAGACCCTTGGTATCGTTGTCGGAGGATTCTGCGCATTCGCCCTCAGTATCGCCAGTGGTATCTGCATGGTGAAGATTTGGAACCTCTTTGCAAAGAAGAAGATCAATCCGCTTGTTGGAGCTACAGGACTTTCTGCCGTGCCTATGGCAAGCCGTGTCTGCAACACCATCAGCACGAAATATGATCCTAAGAATCATGTGCTGAACTACTGCATGGCATCAAATATTGCCGGCGTTATCGGCTCTGCTGTTGCTGCCGGTGTACTCATTTCATTCCTTGGATAGAATTTTGCGAGCACTGCTCTGCAAGTTCTGGACTGTACTTTCCTGATTTAGGTTGACTCGGGTTTATAGATTATTACTGGTCTAAGTTGACTATTGGAAATGTCACAGGATTTCCTCGATATTTACAAGTTTGTTGGATATGGCGTAGATGGTGAGTCCGGCTGCCGTGTGAATCTGCAGTTTGGAGGAGATGTTGCGGCGGTGGGTGGCCACGGTGTGCACGGAGATGAAGAGCGCATCGGCTATTTCCTTGTTGCTCATGCCTTTGGCAACGCAGCGGACAATGTCCTTTTCCCTTTCGCTCAGGGCTTCCGTATTGTCTTTCCTGTTCTGAACAATTTTTTCATCACCGCCGCACATTGCCCCGTTTTCCTGAAGCTGCTGCTCAATCCTCTTCACTGCCGGCACGAACAAGTTGTCCTCAATGAGACAGTGTGATGTCAGATCCTGCTCACAAGCAATTATCTCCAGCAATGCTGCATTGAGA
>JALFNZ010000192.1 GCA_022774085.1 Bacteroidales bacterium | reverse complement strand
GGTGGTACAGGTCTCTTCTCCGGACGTCTTCCATTGGTGTTCTTCACAAATATGCCAACCAACTCAGGTATCGTACAGTATCAGGCTCAGCTCAATGAGAACAACCTCAAGAAACTCGGTATCGAGGGTGGTATGGATAACTTCAAAGGTGGTCTCGTAACTGATGCCAACGGAAAGGCAACAACTCAGGCCCTCCTTGATAAACTCATCGCCATGGGTTATCCTTCAACCATCACTCCAGAGACTGGTACTAAACCATCTTCAATCTCAGCAGTGGACCCTAAGTTCAAGATGCCTCAGGTTTGGAAGACATCTCTCGCCCTTGACTACAAGTTCCCTACTTCATTCCCATTCTCAATCTCTGCAGAGGGAATCTACAACAAGACAGTAAACGGTGTTTCTATCTCTGACTGGTCTATGAAACCGGTTAACGGATTCGTAAGATGGAACGGTGCTGATAACCGTCCTATCTATCCTTCAGATTTCAGAACAACTACCAAGGCTTTTGTTCTTGAGAACACAAGTAAGGGTTACGGATATTCAGCAAGCGTAAGCATGAACATGCGTCCTATAGAGGGCCTCAGCATCATGGCTGCCTACACCCATACTGCATCCAAGGAAATCACCGGTATGCCTGGTTCAGCAGCTGAGTCTGCATTCACCTATGTTCCTACTTCAGAGGGACCTAACAACATCAAGCTTCACAACTCACAGTATGTTACTCCTGACCGTGTGATTGCTTCCCTCACTCATTCAGACAAATCCGGCAACCATTTCAGCTTCATCTATGAGGCATGGAGAGGTGGATACAACTACTCATACATGCTTGCAAATGACATGAATGGTGACGGATATTCTTACGATGCAATCTATATCCCTACTGACGAGCAGGTTAAGAACAACGAGTTCCGTTTCGTATCAGAAAACGACCGTGACCGCTTCATGGATTATGTCCACAAGGACAAATACCTGAGCAAGAACCAGGGCAAATATTCTGAGGGCTACAGCGTTTACTCTCCATGGGTACACAGAGTTGACTTCGGCTACAAGCATGACTTCAAGATCAAGGCTGGCAAGTCT
>JALFNZ010000136.1 GCA_022774085.1 Bacteroidales bacterium | reverse complement strand
AGGCGGTTGCCCATCTCAAGACGAAGTACGCCGAGCATGGTCTGGGTCTTTCTCTTTGCGCCGCAGAGCACGAGCATCATGTCGCCCTTGCCGGCTCCAAGACGGTCTGCAACTGCCTGAAGCTGCTCCGGGGTGTAGAACTTGTCTATTGAAGACTTGATGCTTCCGTCCTCGTTTACCTTTATATATACAAGGCCTTTTGCACCGACCTGAGGTCTCTTCACCCATTCGGTGAGCTCGTCAATCTGCTTGCGGGTGTATGAAGCCGCACCCTCCACATTGATGGCACCAATATATTCAACTCCATCGAATACAGAGAAGCCATATCCTTTCACAAGGTCGGTTATCTCATTGATTTTCATACCGAAACGGATGTCCGGCTTGTCGCTGCCATAGAAATCCATCGCGTCGTACCAGCTCATGCGCGGAATCGGATTCGGAATCTCCACATTCAGCACATTCTTGAACAATGTCCTCATCATTCCCTCGAATGTGTTCAGCACATCCTCCTGCTCAACGAATGACATTTCACAGTCGATCTGGGTGAACTCAGGCTGACGGTCTGCACGGAGGTCCTCGTCACGGAAGCAGCGCACAATCTGGAAATAGCGGTCGTAACCGGCAACCATCAGAAGCTGCTTGAATGTCTGAGGAGACTGAGGAAGGGCATAGAACTGTCCCGGATTCATTCTTGAAGGTACCACGAAGTCTCGTGCTCCCTCCGGAGTCGATTTGATGAGATATGGAGTCTCGATTTCCAGGAAATTCTGAGCATCCAGATAGTTGCGCACCTCATGTGCAATCTGGTGACGGAGCTTGAGGGCCTTCTGAAGCGGATTCCTGCGAAGGTCGAGATAGCGATATTTCGCACGGAGTTCCTCGCCGCCGTCGCTTTCATCCTCGATGGTGAAAGGAGGGGTGTTGGCCTTATTGAGCACCTTGATTCCGCTAAGGCTGATTTCAATGTCTCCGGTAGGCATCTTCGGGTTTTTGCTCTGACGCTCTACAACAGTTCCGGTCACCTGAAGCACCCACTCACGGCCTACGGAAGAGGCTGTCTCGATAAGCTCTGCGGGAGCCGTAGCGTCAACCACGAGCTGGGTGATGCCATAACGGTCACGCAGGTCGATGAAGGTCATTCCGCCAAGTTTCCTGGATTTCTGAACCCATCCGGCAAGAGTGACGACCTCGCCGGCATTTTCTATGCGGAGTTGTCCGCAAGTATGTGATCTGTACATATTTATATTATTGTTATGTTATTTCTCGATTATGACCTCGCCATGGTCCTTTGCAACGGCCTCCTTCCATTTGTCGGTATATCCCGGCTGGGTGATACCTGCCGGAATGCAGTCTGTATGTCCGTTGGTGACAAATGTCCCGTCAGGATTCTGTGCCTTTACATTGCCGTCGATATATTTGACAAGCAGAAGCTGCTCGAGGGCTACCCATTTCTCGAAGATTTTCTGTGCATTGGACACGGAAAATTCTGTAAGATACTCTTTTACAGCTGTAAAAGGATCTTCCTTCCTGCAGACTTTGTCGTTGCGCTTGATCTGTTTCACCGGTTTTCTGAGAGCAGCCTCGTGCATTGCGAGTGCCTGTTCGTCGGCCTTTGCGATTGCCTCGACCATGGAGTTTTCCCAGGCGTCAATCTCGGCGCGCACTGTCGGAGCCATGATATTGTACATCTTGTAGCAGGCATTGGTCACACGGTTGTTCATCCAGAAAGATGAAGTCGCAGAATAGGTAATCATGTTGCCGTTCCCTTCGCGGAAGCACTCAGGAATCTCATATGTCGATGTGTAGATAGGTGTAAGGTAGCTGGTTGCAGCATCGTCACATCCGAACCAGTCAACTCCACCAATCTCGTCAGGAAGCCATCCGCGCGCCTGTCCCACGAACCAGAATCCGGTCTGCTGGGTGGCTATTGCCCTTTCATTGGTGTAGTGCTTGCCTTCCCATTCGAAGCCCATAGGCCTCCAGCGGTATGGGAGTGCATTTCCACCGGCTCCTATGTCAGTGGTCATATCCATCGGAGTACCCTCATAATGGTCTCTCATCACGTCCGCAACATTCTTCACTGTGATTTTGCGGGATGGTTTTACGAAAAGAGGAAATCTCTTGGAAGCATCATGTCCGAGGGCATATTCAACATAATCATAAGCATCCCTGGTGATGAGATTTCCGTTTTCATCCTCAAAGGTGAATTTACCGTCACAGAGGATGTTGAACGCTGCCCATGCCCGGGCTTCACAACCTCTCATTGCACCGAAATCAAGCGGGGCATAAGCGTCGCAAAAGCTGAATTCCTCGTCCTTGCCGCTGAAATAGCCCATTTCGCGGGCGAATGATATCACATCGGGAGCATAGAGGCAGTTCTGAGGGTCGTTCAGAGGGAAGGTGCTGATGCGGGCCTGGTTGGCATGTGCGCATATATATCCGTCAGGAACCCTTCTTGCCACCCATACGATGCCTTTGCGGAGATTTTTCCCATTTTCCATCTTCGTACCCTTTCCGATCAGGTCCATTACCCACACTTCGTCCTTGTCAGCGATGGAGAAGGATTCTCCGCTTGAATAATATCCATATTCATTTGCCAGATTCACGATGACGCTGATGGCCTCACGGGCTGTCCGTGCCCTTTCAAGAGCAACGTAAATCAATGAACCATAGTCCATTATACCGGTTGTATCCTCCAGTTCATGGCGTCCTCCGTAGGTTGTCTCGGCGATGATGAGCTGATGTTCGTTCATATTGCCGACTCTTTGGTATGTATATGGAATCTGCGGGATTTCTCCGAGATATTTGCCTGTGTCCCATTCATTTATCTTTCTCATCGTACCTTCAGGCCATTTGGCTGCACGTGCGAAATACAATTCGCCGAAAAGCTGATGGGAGTCGGCTGCATAGGAAATCATGTTTGAACCGTCATTGCTGGCACCTTTGGTGATGAGCACATTGGTACACGCCTCGGTGGAAATGCTGTTCGCAAACATGGCTGCTGCTGTCAGCAGTGTGGCAGTCAGTATTTTTCTCATTTTGTTCTTTTGTTATAATTATTTATTTTTGCCGTCTTGAAGCAGATTCCCGCTTTTTCCGGCCCCGCTTCAACTAAAACATGCAAAACTATAAAATTTTTAATAGATATGAAACCGTATTATCTGCATATCTGCGTTTTTGCCTTTGTAGCGGCGCTTTTCTCTTCACCTGAACTCCATGGACAGGAACAGCAGAAGCAGCCGGACATCCTTCAGCAGATTGAGGATGAGGCCGACAGACTGCAGCGATTGCTTAATCTTGAGGACTGGCAAGTTTTTTATGTTGATTCCATCCTGAAGCATAATTTCCCGGCAATGATGGAAGAGATTGAGAAGCTTTCGAAGGGGAAAGTGAGCAATACCAACATTTATATGTCCGTACAGGACAGGTGGCTGGACAAGACTGACTCCGCATATATGAAGATTTTCACCAAAGAGCAGTGGGCCGCTTACCTGAAAACCGGTGCTGCCAAGCAGCAGAAGGCGCGGGCCAAACGCCGCGGTGTATAATAATTTCGAGCGACACATAATACCATTGTCATTTTGAACGAAGTCGAGAAATCTAAAATAAACAGAACATGGACTTTCTAGAAGTAATAGAAAAGAGGCACAGTGTAAGGAAATTCACCGATGCCCCAGTGGAAAAGGAAATTCTTGATGCAATAGTGGGCGTGGCACGTACCGCCCCATCATCACGTAATAGTAAAAGCACTGAGTTCCTGATTGTTGATGACAAGGACACCATCGTGGCAATGTCACAGATGAGGGATTCCGGATCGGCATTCATGAAGGATGCGGCAGCGGTAATCGTCATTATGGGCGACGAGAGCAAGACCGACCTATGGGTTGACAACTGCGCAATCAGCGCAACCTTCACCCAACTTGCAGTAACAGCGATGGACCTTGGAAGCTGCTGGGTACACATCAACGGAAGGCCTCGCCTGAAGGCGGAGCCGGATGGAGCCACCGCTGAAGATTATATCCGCGAGCTGCTCGGCATCAAGGACGGGCTTCGCGCTTATTGCGCCATTGCGATCGGCTATCCGCTGGTTTAGCTCTCTTCAATATCATCCCGAGCGACCAAAGGGAGTCGAGGGATCTACACAAATTGATTAATAGCAATAAAAAACAAAAATATGAAAGAGAAAATAGAGGCCCTGATGGCCGAAATCAATGATCTGAAATGCAAGAAAGAGCAGGAAATTGAGGAAGCTCGAGTAAGGCTGCTCGGAAAGAAGGGCGAAATCACCCGCCTTTTCGAAGAGTTCAGAACAGTAGCTCCTGAGTTGAAAAAAGAGTTCGGTCAGAAGCTCAACATCCTCAAGAATGCGGCTGCTGCCAAAATCGAAGAACTGAAAAATGCGGCTGAGGAATCAGCCGACTCCAAGGAAGCATCATTCGACTTCACCATGCCTGGCGACCCAATGCCTCTGGGCTCACGCCATCCTGTGTCAATAGTACGCGAGGAAATCGTTGACATTTTCCGCAAATTCGGTTACGACGTGGCTGAAGGTCCTGAGATCGAGGATGACTGGCACGTTTTTGAAGCCCTCAACTTCCCTCCTGAGCATCCTGCCCGCGAGATGCAGGATACATTCTTCGTTTCTGAGAGCGACAACCCTGTGCTTCTGCGAACACACACCTCAAGCGTACAGGTCCGTGCAATGGAGAAAATGCCTCTCCCTATCCGCATCGTATGCCCGGGACGAGTGTTCCGCAATGAGGCGATTTCAGCACGTGCGCACTGCATCTTCCACCAGGTTGAGGGACTATATATTGACGAGAACGTGACATTTGCAGACATGAAACAGGCAATCCTTCTTTTTGCCCGCGAAATGTTCGGCCCTCAGACTCAGATTCGCATGAGGCCATCATACTTCCCGTTCACCGAGCCTTCTGCAGAGATTGACGTTAGCTGCAACATCTGCCACGGCAAGGGATGCAACATCTGCAAGGGCACAGGATGGCTCGAAATCATGGGCTGCGGCATGGTTGACCCGAACGTCCTCGAGGCCTCAGGCATCGACAGCAAAAAATACAGCGGCTTCGCCTTCGGTATGGGTGTCGAGCGCATTGCCATGCTGAAATGGCAGGTAAAAGACCTCCGCAACTACTTCGAGAACGACCTCCGCTTCCTCAAAGAGTTCGAAACCTCAATATAATCTGGCAGAAATCAGATATATTTATATTGCCTCTGAATCCAGAGTTTGAAAACGGGATCTTGAATTTGTACGGATTTTCCTTCTACATCTATCAGGTCCCGTTTCATTAATGCATTCCTGATAATACGTACATTCCCATTCGTCCCGAGTTTATAAGATGACAATACATGGGAAGAAGTCATCTTGGAAACCCCGTCAGCAAGTGCACACAAATAGCTTTTCTGTTTGTCTGTGACAGAATCCATGATGTTCATGAATTGCAGATTGAGCGAATCCAGCAAACTAGATAGTGCTCCATCAACAGTTTCCTTTGTGCACGTTTCCTCACAGCGCAACCAACTCAACTGGGCGAGTTGCTGTACATAATATGGGTGATTCTCAACGCTTTGGGCCAAATATTCCGCAACATCAGAGTCAATCGTCTTCCCGGATTCACGGAACCTGTCCATAATATAGATTCTCCAATCTCCATTTGAAATTTTTGGCAGAAACATGATATCCCCAAACTTATAGAACGGGCTCTTGTACTCTCCGAAAATATTAAGCATCATGTGTTTACGGCTTCCATACAAGATGTATGCGACATCGGTATGCTCTTGCCAGTGGTTCCTGAGAATCTTCTGAAATTTCAGTGTGTTGCTGAATTCTCCTATCTGCTGAAATTCATCAATACAGACAACCACCTTTTTCCCTCTCTTTGATGCAATTCTCTGAGGCAAATCCAGAATATCATCCGATATCGGATTCCTGACAACATCCAGTCCGAATGATATTTCATATCTTGACAGAGGATCTGAAAACGACACTTTTGGTAGCAGTGTGGAAATGAATTCTCTGGCATTGTTGATGAGAGACTCTGCTGAAGTTGAAATCTGTTCCATTATATTCCTGGCATACGAAGCATAGAACTCCTGCTCATCATCGCATTTGAAAGCGTTCATTCTGACTATCAGGTAATCCTTATCCTCCGAGGCCATAGTTACAACTTTGGCTACCAAAGAAGACTTTCCCCATCGGCGAGGAGAAATAATCGCGGTATTTGTCAATGAATGGATATTATCCAGAAGCTTTTCTGTTTCCTTCGTCCTGTCCGTAAAATCGTCATCACGTACAACCTTTCCAAATGAGAATGGTATATTCATATTCAAGCAAATTATATGATACAAAATTATATAATTTTATTTAATATAAAAATATATCATATAATTTTATATAAAATTTGTCTCGAATTTACGGGTGAGACAGATGAAGTCTTCGACGCTGAGTCTTTCGGGGCGAAGGTCGAAGACGGGGTCCGAGAGGAAGTCTGCGAGGGCTTCCGGTGACCAGCCTTCGCGCGAGGCCTTTGCAAGGGCAAGCTGCCTTAAGGAGTTGCGAAGAGTCTTGCGCCTCTGGTTGAAGCCGGTTTTAACCACGGTCTTGAAGAGGGCCTCGTCGCAGCCCAGGTCCGTTCTGGAGTTGCGGACAAGACGGATTACGGCAGACTTTACTTTTGGAGGTGGATTGAAAGCACCCTCCCCTACCGTGAACAGATATTCTATATCATACCAGGCCTGAAGCAGGACGGACAGGATACCGTAAGTTTTGGTGCCTGGTTTTTCTGCTATCCTTTCGGCGACCTCCTTCTGGATCATGCATACGACCTGAGGCACCTGGTCCTTAAAATCCAGCACCTTGAAGAAAATCTGTGAGGATATGTTATAAGGGAAGTTCCCGATGATGCAGAACTGTCCGCTGAAGAATTTCTCAAGCTTCATTTTCAGGAAGTCGGCTTCAAGAAGCCTACCCTGTACCTTTGGGAAATGGGTGAGGAGATAATTCACTGACTCGGTATCTATCTCCACCATTCTCAGGTCAACATCCTCTCTTTCAAGAAGATACTGGGTGAGCACTCCCATGCCCGGCCCTATTTCCAATGTCGGCATAGCTTTTCCCGGCTCCACCAGAAGCGCCTCGGCTATTCTCTGTGCAATCGACAGATCCGTCAAAAAATGCTGGCCCAGGGCCTTCTTTGCTCTTACTTCCATAAAATCGAATTTAACTGACGCAAAAATAGAACATTATGTTCAGTTTCTGCTATATTTTGACCAATTTTCGAAACATTCTGTTCAGTTTCTGTGACATTTTAAAAAATTAAATTGTAATTTAGCACTCAGTTAGTAGTGCATCGGTATGAAAATACCAAAAGTTGGGTATTGCCGCGGATAGCGTCATGCGGTAACTTTGCACGCCATTTTTTGGTAGTCTATTTATTTATTACCGGAATGAGATGATTAATATGAAACGATTGTCCTTATCAATTATATTGATATTTATGTCCTTGTCGATGTGTGCACAGATGAGGGTCTTTTCTGGAATTGTCATCAACAAAGCTACAGGATCACCAATTGAGTTTGCAACCGTCCATCTGAAAGGGACTTCACAATGGGCTATTGCCGACGCTCAGGGACGATTCGTTATCAAGAATGTCCA
>JALFNZ010000128.1 GCA_022774085.1 Bacteroidales bacterium | reverse complement strand
CGCATGGTATGCCAATTTCCTCAACGGCCTTGTCGAACTCTTCGCGCGTTGAAGCAAAACGATAAGGAGATGTTGGAAGTCCAAGAGTCTCGGCTGCAAGGCGGCGGATGCCTTCACGGTTCATGGTAAGGCGGGTGGCATTGGCAGTCGGAATAACATTGAAACCATCCTGTTCAAGTTTCACAAGCCTGTCAGTGGCTATGGCCTCGATTTCAGGAATGATATAATCAGGTTTCTCTTCCCTGATGACAGACTCAAGTGCATCCCCGTCAAGCATGGACAACACATGAGAACGGTGTGCAATGTGCATAGCCGGGGCATTTGCATATTTGTCAAGTGCAACTACTTCAACACCATACCTTTGAAGTTCGATTGCCACTTCCTTGCCAAGTTCTCCGGAGCCGCACAAAATGGCTTTCTTTCCGGAATTGGTGAATGTTGTTCCGATTTTGGTCATTGTTTATTATAATTTTATTAAGATTATCACTCGATATGACATGCGACTTCGAGGTGACTGTGATTATTTTCCGTAACGTTTAAGGATGGTCTCTCCATAGGCATCAATGCGCCTGTCACGGAAGAAAGGCCAGCCACGACGGACATATTCAGTCCTACCCAGATCAATCTCCACAACCTTAACGCCTTCCTCATCTTTTCCGAACTCAGCCAGAAGCTCTCCCTGAGGACCGGTCGCAAAGGAACGTCCCCAGAACTGGATGCCTTCAGTGTTTCCACTCGGATCATCTTCATGGCCAGTGCGGTTTACTGTGATCACCGGCAGTCCGTTGGCTACGGAATGTCCTCTCTGAACCAGCTGCCAGGCATCGCTCTGAACTTTCTGCTCTTCCAGCGGATCTGTTGCAACTCCTCCAATGGCTGTAGGATAGATAAGCATCTGTGCCCCGTTGAGCGCCATACAGCGTGCTGCCTCCGGATACCACTGGTCCCAGCAGACAAGGACACCCAGAGTACCTGCGGATGTCTCGATTGGTTTGAATCCAAGGTCTCCCGGAGTGAAATAGAATTTCTCATAATAGCACGGATCATCCGGAATGTGCATTTTCCTGTATTTTCCGGCTATGCTTCCGTCCTTCTCAATGACGACAGCCGTATTATGGTAGATACCGGCCGTCCTGCGCTCGAAAAGTGACAGGACCAGCACAATACCAAGTTCCTTTGCCAGAGCTCCGAAGGTCTCTGTTGAAGGTCCAGGAATAGGCTCCGCAAGGTCACAAAGGGCGGCATTTTCTGTCTGGCAGAAATAAACTGAATTATGAAGTTCCTGAAGCACAACAAGTTGAGCTCCCATCTGCGCGCATTTGCGGATATTGTTTTTCAATTTTTCAATATTTGCCGGGATGTCCGTTGAACAGCTTTGCTGGACCATTCCCACCTTTAATATATTCGATGTCATATTGTTGATTATTTACGTAAATATCCCTGAGGGAACTGCATGGTTATGCAATGGAGTGAGCCATGGCCGGAAAGCAGAGGGCGGCAGTCTATCATAACAATCTCCCTGTCCACAAATGCTGTCTGAAGGCGTTTGCGCACCACCTCATCCATAGGCGATCCGGCAGCCGGGACAAGTACTCCCCCATTGACTATCAGGAAATTGGCATAGGACGCCGGCAATCTGTAATCATCCAGATAAAGTGGCTCCGGAAGCGGAAGCGGGATGAGATTGTAAGGCTTTCCGTCAAGAGTCCTGAACTCCTTCAGTTGCCTTTCCATCTTTGCAAGAGGCTCATAATGAGGGTCATTCGGATCTGTACACCGCATATATGCGATGGTATCCGGTGAGCAGAAACGGGCGAGGATATCCACATGGCTGTCAGTATCATCACCGATAATGGTGCCGTGGTCCAGCCACAAAATTCTCTGAAGGCCGAAAGCACCGCAAAGTTCCTCTTCAATCTCCTCTTTCGAAAGATATTCATTCCTGTTCAGTGAACAGAGACACTCCGTAGTGGTGAGCATGGTGCCGCACCCATCGCTGTCGATGCTGCCGCCTTCCAGGACATAAGGTCTCATATCAACGCCCATGACGTCCTCAGCAAAGGCTCCAGCATCGAATATGTTCCTTGTAATGCGGTTGTCGAGGTTGGAAGCGAATTTGAGTCCCCAACCGTTGAAGACGAAATCGTAGAGATATTTTTCACCGTTGTCTCCGAATACGCTGATTCCGCCGTGGTCGCGTGCCCAGGTGTCATTCAGAGGTGTTTCATAGAATGCTATCCTGTCGAGGTCTATCTCAAGGCCCTTCTGGGCTGCAATTCTGCTGATATCCGACTTGCACTCGTCAATATCCCTGGTTGCAATGATAAGTTTCTCAAAACGAAGAATCTGATATGCTATTTCGACATAGCAACCGAGCACCTTTTCGAGTTCATACCATTCCGTGTCGCAGTGCGGCCATGTCAGCTGTACGCCATCCTGCCTTTCCCATTCTGCCGGTAGTCTCATCTGAAATTTCTATTTAAAATATACGTCCGCAAAA
>JALFNZ010000123.1 GCA_022774085.1 Bacteroidales bacterium | reverse complement strand
GGACTTTGAATACTCCTTCTGCAGCACTCATAGCCTGGTCCGAAGTATAAATGAGTTCCACATTGTTGTTGCCGTATTTGTGCCTGATTTCATTGACTCCGCCTGTAATGACCACATGGCTTTTGTTGATCAGGGCAATATTGTCGCAAAGTTCCTCAACCGATTCCATATTGTGTGTTGAGAGGATGATGGTCGAGCCTTCTGCCTTCAACCGGAGAATTTCCTCCCTGATGACCTGGGCATTGACCGGGTCGAAACCGGAAAATGGCTCATCGAGGATGAGCAGGGATGGTTTGTGCACCACTGTAGTGAAGAACTGGACTTTCTGTGCCATACCTTTGGAAAGTTCCTCGACCTTTTTGTTCCACCAGCTCTCAATGCCGAAGCGTACGAACCATTTCTTCAGTTCCACCATAGCCTCGCGCTGGCTCATTCCCTTGAGTTGGGCAAAATACATGGCCTGTTCGCCGACTTTCATCTTACGGTACAATCCCCTCTCTTCCGGCAGATAACCTATCTTCTCCACATCGTCCTGGGTGATTGGCTTGCCTTTGAAAAGCACTGAACCAGAATTAGGTATGGTGATTCTGTTGATGATTCTGATCAAAGTTGTCTTGCCGGCTCCATTCGGCCCGAGGAGTCCGAAAATCTTACCCTCAGGAATGTCAACCGACACATTGTCAAGAGCTACCTTCTCTCCGAAGCTCTTGCAAACGTTAGTACATTGGATAATTCCCATAATTATTTACCTTAATTAATCTTCAATTCATATATTCAATATCCGTGAGGTCAATTCCACCATCAATTCTTCCGGTGTGGCTTCACCGGCAAATCCGCCCTTGCCTTTGAAATCATATTCCTTCAGCAAGGAGATTATGGCCATGCATTTCTTGAGGGGATAGTTCCTCACTGCCACGTCATATTCATTGTAAAAATACGGATTCACTCCTGCCAATGCCTTGGATTTCAAATCATTGGCCGGCCTTGGATTATTCATCAGCAAGGCTCCGTATTTGAGGATGCGGTAAAAATGAGTATATAGGGCACTCACTGCCGCAGGCATTGCAAACTTTGCAGATGCACCAATATATGATGCTATCCTCAGGGCCTTTGGAGCATTCTTTGCCGACAGCTCTTTGGTGAGCTCGAATATGCTGAACTCCCTGCTTATGCCTACGTTTTTCTCAATGTCGGAAAGAGTGACGGAGGTGGTTCCTTCCGGCAAGTTTTTCAGCATCTTTTCAGTCTCGATGGAAATTTTGGCAAGATCCGCTCCCGCATGTTCCGCCAGAAGTTCTGCGGCATCCGGACGGATTTCCATACCTTTGTTGCTGTAGTACATCGATATCCAGCGAGGCACCTCATAATCACGCAATTTCTGCGAATCCACCACCACTCCGACCTTCGAGGCCGTCTTGAAGAGTGACTTCCTCTTGTCGGCGGATGCTCCATGCATCGCTATTACAAGAACGGTGGACTCTAGAGGTCTGGAGCAATAAAGTGCCAGGTCTTCCAGTCCCTTCATCATCTGCGCTTCCTTCACGACGACCAGCTGCCTTTCGCTGAACATCGGATAGCGTCTGGCTGCCGTCACTACTGCATCTGCATTCACGTCGGCCCCGTAACATATCGTCTGGTTGAAATCCCTTTCACTCTCATCAAGGCAATGCTCGATTATCTCATCACAGAGCATATCGACATAATACGGTTCATCTCCCATAAGAAGATAAACCGGTTTGAATATGCCCTTGCGGACATCTTCAGTTATTTCCCTGCACAGAGTATCTGTCTGAACAAATCCTTTCGCCATGGAAGTTTCAGGTTTCTAAAATCGGGACCAAATATAAGAAAATTTCCACCACAGACAAAAACCGCCGGCCAGAAGGCCGGCGGGATTGAACTTTTTATGATCTTTTCTCCTTTACCCTCACGAGTTTTTCTTTGAGAATGTCGGCGCAATCAACGATTGCATCCTCGAAGGTCTTTGCATTTTTCTCCACAACAATCGAACTTCCCGGGATGTTCACATGAACCTTCACATTCTTGTTGTCATGTTCTGGAAGCAATGAAAGTGCCACATCCACTCCTGTAATCGCATCGTAGAATTTCTCAAGTTTTCCGAGTTTCTTTTCTACAAAGTCCAACAATTTCTGATCTGCGTCGAACTTGATGGATTGTACTCTAATCTCCATGTTTACCTCCGTTTTTTGCCCTGGGGTGGGCGGTTTGATATATAGCTTTCAGTCTTGCAATGGTGTTGTGGGTATAGACCTGAGTGGCCGCAAGTGAGGAGTGCCCGAGAAGCTCCTTAATGGAATTCAAGTCTGCTCCTTCATCCAGCAGTTCCGTAGCAAGGGAATGGCGGAGCACATGCGGAGACTTTCTTCCAGTAACTGTGCTGACCTGTCCCAGTTCGGACTTTACTGTTCTGTCAACATACACGGGATACAGTCTGCGGCCCGAGTAAGTGACCAGAAGCGGCTCATTCAAAGACCTCTGTTTTCCCACCAATTGCTCAACTGCTTCCAAATATAGCAAAATTTCTTCAGACAATGAAACAATCAGAGGAATTTCCCTCATTTTATCTCCTTTTCCATGCACACGGACAATTTTTCTGGCAAAATCAACATCAGAAATATCCATGGAAATGAGTTCGGAGCGTCGCAGACCCAATGAAAAGAGCATGGACATTATCAGCCTTGCAAGTCGTTGTTCGTAGAGTACCTTTCCATGTTTGCTCTGGCTGCACTGTCTGAAGATGTCAAGCATGTCCCGGGAGGCATACACGTCCGTGCTGGCAAAATACTCTTCCATCGAATCCTTTTTGTAGAAAACAGGGAGGCGTTTTTCAACTTTCGGACGAGGCACAAGCTTCACCGGATTGGACTGGAGCATTCCTGTTTTCACCAGGTAGGTGCAAAGTCCGCTCAGGACGGAAAGATGCAGATTCACCGTTTTTGTATCAAGTCCTTTTTCATCAAGGAGGGACACTTCATAACTCCTTATCTCAGAAGGATTCAAAGCTTCGAGAAAGGCATCATCACAGATTTGTTCCGACACTGTACCCGGAAAAAGGGATATCCGGAAATTCTCAAGTACGTCCTTATATATATTGAAAGTGCGTGAGGAATATCTTCTGACATTCTTCACATAATCAAGATATTTTTCAATCAGTGTCATTTTGCATCCGCAAAAACTTCTGCCTGAAGGTCCTCCGCCAAAGGATACATGCCCATGCCCGCTGCCATATTGCGCATATAGACATCGGCAGCTTCAAAGGAGTTTTCTATCTCTCCGTCAAGTATGGCATTTTTCACTGCTTCCTTCAGCTGACCTATTGTATTGCAAGGTTCAATGCCGAAGAGTTTCATGATATAATCCCCTGTAATCGGATTCTTGAAATTGCGTATGGCATCCTTGGCCTCGACTTCGACAAGTTTTGTCTTCACAAGTTCAAAGTTGGATTTCAGGCGGGCGACTTTCCGTGGATTCTTCGAGGTGATGTCAGCACTGCAAAGCAGCATCAGGTCGTCGATATCATTCCCGGCATCGAAGAGCAGGCGCCTTACAGCTGAATCCGTAACTTCATCAGTGACAAGGGCTATTGGGCGAAGATGCAGGCTCACCAGTTTCTGGACATATTTCATTTTTTCGTTAAGGGGCATTTTCAGGCTCTGGAAAATCTTTGGTATCCACCTTGCTCCCACCACTTCATGTCCATGGAAGGTCCAGCCCAGTGACGGATCGTATTTCTTGGTCGCAGGTTTTGCAATGTCATGCAGAAGGGCTGCCCACCTTAGCCAGACATTTGGCTGTGTCCTGACAACCTGTGTTTCTGCACCATCTTCAAAAACATAGTCTTTCAAAGTGCCCTGAGCTATTGCCTCCTTTTCTGCAACTGCCACATTGTCAAGGACTTCCATTGTGTGAGAAAAGTTTTCCTTATGTCCTTTCCCCTCAACGGTCTCGACTCCTTTGAGTTTTGAAAGTTGAGGCAGTATGTAATCCATAAGTCCGGTCTGGTCAAGCAGACGGAAACCGATGGATGGTTTGTCGGTCACGAGTATTTTGTTCAGTTCCTCAACTATTCTTTCCTTCGAGAGGATTTCCATCCTCTGGCGGTTGCGATGGATGGAATCCAATGACTCCGGGACTATTGTAAATACTTGATTTTCAGTGGTAAGCTTGGTTGCAAAACGTATTGCCCTGATCATGCGCAACGGGTCATCGCTATAAGTGGTGTCAGGGTCGAGAGGGGTGCGGATAATCCCGCAGGATAAGTCCCTTATGCCTCCGAACGGATCCACCAGAGCCCCAAAATCCTCTTTCTGAAGGCTGAATGCCATGGCATTGATAGTAAAGTCTCTTCTGAGCTGGTCATCTTCAAGTGTTCCGTCCTCTACAATCGGCTTGCGGGAATTCCTCCTGTATGACTCTTTACGTGCTCCGACGAATTCGACTTCAATACCCTGATACTTGAGCATTGCAGTACCGAAATTCTTGAATACGGATACATAGCTGTGTACCTTGCTGCCTACAGCCTCGGCCAGCTGAGTGCCGCTGCCTTCGACGACGATGTCGATATCCTTGCTTGGACGGCCGAGAAAACAGTCGCGGACATAGCCTCCGATGACAAATGCCCTGACGCCCATCTCGGCGGCAGTTTCTGATACTATCTGAAATATTTTGTGGTCAAGAAAACCTTGTGTAACTGTCTGTGACATAATGCCTATAGCTTTGTTTCACCGGTCTTCTGGAGCATTTCTTCCCATTTGGGCAAGGTTGCCGTCATTTCAAAGGATGCAGCACCGCTACGTTGGAAGGCAAAGGTCTTCAGACCGTTTGTGATGATTATATATTTGACATTCAACACCATATTATATCTTATTGCCTGCTCAAGCACAGACGCATCCAAAACTGTCTCCGGCCTCTTGCATTCCACGACAGCAAGAGGAGTGGCATCCCTGTTCCAGACTATTATGTCTGAACGATATTGTTTGTCTCCGTATCTGAAGCCTGCTTCGCTCATCATCATGTGCCGAGGTATTCCCATCACATCTGACATCACACCGATGAACCACTGGCGCACTCTTTCTTCTGGCGTCAGCGCAACCTCTTTCTTACGTAGCGGATCGAATATCGTTTCTTGCATAAGTTATATGGTGTAAAAATGCAAAGGTACTGATTTTTGTGTTAGCTTTGCGGAGATTTTTGTGGAAATGGCGAAGAATTTAAGAAAGCATTCATCGGACAGGCTTCCGATTGTATATGAGGACCAGTGGGTCATTGTCGTGGACAAGCCAGCCGGTCTGCTCAGCATGTCCACCGGAGGTGAAGGTGAAACCACTGCATATTCCATTCTTACCGAATATGTAAGGTCGCAGTCCGGTGGCAGAATCTTCATTGTGCATCGTCTTGACCGTGAGACTTCGGGGCTTCTGCTTTTCGCCAAAGATTACCAGACCAAAGAGTTGCTTCAGCAGAATTGGAACGAAATTGTGCTTGAGCGGAAATATATCGCCCTTCTGGAGGGCAGGATTGAAAGCGAAGAAGGATGGATTGAGACCTGGCTCAGGGATAATCCCAAGTCAATGTCTGTCAGCTGTATGGAAATAAATCCAAGGGATGATGAGCAGAGGATGAATGCTCTCGGATGGAAATATGCTTCAAGCCATTGCCGCAAGATTTCAGAGATGGAAATAGATGCAAGAATCTATACCATGGTGGAGTTTGAACTGGAGACGGGCCGCAAGAATCAGATACGTGTTCATTCCCGGTGGATAGGTCATCCTGTTGCAGGTGACAAGAAATACGAAGCACTCACCAATCCGCTTGGCAGGCTGGCTCTCCATGCCCAGACCCTTTCCTTCGTCCATCCGCACACAGGCAAAACCATGACCTTCACCTCCAGGCTCCCAAAAGGCTTCCACAGATAAGTTCGTGAGCGTTTATCCATTCAGGAAATCGGCTTCAAGTCTGGCGGTACGGGACCAGTCAAGCCGGGACGGGATGGTCTGACTAGAACCATTTTCAAGCATATTCACAATGATATCGGACAGACTGTCGGCAAAGCCCTCGCCAAGAGAGGCCACATGATCCCTGCCGACAATGTCAGGGATGCCGCATACATCCGAGCCGGCAACTGCAGCACCGCACATGATGGCCTCGGCACATACCAAAGGGCAGCCCTCATTGAGACTTGGCAGCACAAGTACATCCAGACAATTCATAATCAGAGGCATAGCTTCAGTCTTGACATTGCCCCAGAAGATAATTTCCACACGGGCTCCGGCCTTCCCTACCCTTTTGCCACCAGGCAGTACCACCGATGCTTCCATCCGCCCTGCAGAATCCAGCATCTTGTCAACCAGTGCCTTCCTCTGCTTTCCGTCCCCCACAAGCCAGAATGTAATAGGGCCGGCATATTTACTGGCAACTTTTTCGAAAATTTCCGGCAGTGAAAGCACATTTTTCACTCTATGGAAATTGCCGGCATAGCCGACAGTCTTGCGGCCGGACAGACCGAACTTGGAACGGACTTGCCTCCTGCGTCCGGAAGCAAAGGTGTGAAAAGCATCACTCACACCGTTATACAACACCATGGAGGCAGAGCCCGGAGCAATCTTCTCTCCTATAACCCTCAGGGAATCACTGACATAGCAGTTCATCACTGCATTGCGTGCAATCTCACGGGTCTGACGCATGACCAGAGTGTTGGCCCACGGACGAGTATGGATGTCCGAGCCGTGCCATGTGACATAGTATCTGACACCAAAGAGCCTGTTAGCCTCCAAGGCCACAAGACCACCCTCATAGGAGTGGGCAGCGACAATATCATAGTCCTTGAGAAGCGAAGCGGTTTTCCTGACGAAGCGGCTGAAGAAGATTGGCCTTAGACAAAGTTTCTGCACAAGGATGTCATCAATTACGGAAAACCTGTACCACAGCAAGTTATATTTGATTCCGTCAATCTCGACCTGCTTATTGAAAGGTACTTTCGGATTGTGCCTCACCTTGCGTGTGAATGCATTGTCACGGCTGTGAAGGCAGAATGCATCAACCTTGAACTGTCCCAAGGGAAGGAGGTGGGCAATCCTTTGATGAACTGCATTGAAAAGGCCTTTTCTGTCAAAAGGGCTGCTCTCGAATATTACCGCTATTTTCTTTTCCATGGGAACGATGAT
This sequence comes from Bacteroidales bacterium, assembly GCA_022774085.1. Classification (GTDB taxonomy): domain Bacteria; phylum Bacteroidota; class Bacteroidia; order Bacteroidales; family UBA932; genus Cryptobacteroides. Next base: position 2,044 of record JALFNZ010000123.1, on the reverse strand, counting down.
AAGAATTTATAAACTGAGACAGTGAAATCTGGCTTTCCTATCTTGAAAAGCAGGATATTGAAAGCCTGTGCCGGCCTTACTGAAAAAAGCCCGAGCGAAGAATCCGCATTCATGAGGCTGTACAGCCACTTGATATAGTCTGGCGTAAGAAGAGCTGTTCTGCGGACAATGAAAATATTCAGAAGACGGCAGACATAACGCCCTATGACATCCTCATGATAAAGCATTGACACTCTTTCACTTGACTGATATTTCCTTTGAAGTTTCCTCACTACCGGGACATAGGCGGGCAGGAAATGCCTCATCTGCATAAGATGACGGTCCGAACTCATGTCACTTCCCAGAGAACCGGGACGGACATTATAGACATACACCGGAGCGCTGAGTGTCGAAGCACTGCGGCATACATTGAGAAAACTGAAAACAAAAAGTTTGTCCTCAGCATAACTTATACTCTCGCAGAAACGCAGGGTACCTATCATGCTTCGGCGGAAAAGTTTTGCCCAGGGAGCATCCAGCATCTTGCAGTTATGCAGAAGATTATCCTCGAAGAATAATTCCATGTCAGTCTTTCCGTATATGCGTCCATGTTTAGGGCAGAATGACTGACTACATGGGGTCAAGCCAACGGAATGGCCTCCAAGCACGAAATCACAGTCCGAAGCTGCCTCGTGCAGAAGTCTTAAGGCTCCCGGAAGCAATGCATCATCCGAGTCAACGAACATCACGAATTCACCCTCGGCCATGTCGAGTGCATCATTTCTGGCAGCACTCACTCCGGCATTTTTCTTATGTACCACTATGAATCGGCTGTCAGCAGAGGCATATCTGTCGCATATTTCCCCCGACTCATCCACGCTTCCGTCATCCACAAGAATCGCCTGCCAGCTCTCAAAGTCCTGACTGGCAATACTGTCCAGGCAATGTTGCAGCCATTCCTGAGCATTGTAAACCGGCACAACGATGCTTATCTTGCAATCACTCATCTTCACTCCTCCTTTCAATACTCCTTTTCAAAAAATCAACTGACAATTTCCTTTGTTCCTCCAGCGCCTTATCTACGGAATCCCAATCAATTTCAAGCAGCCATCCCTGCCCGTCATCTTCGGGGTCGATTCCCTGAACAAGACGTGAGTCCAGTCCGAAAAGACGCAGAAGAGAAGAAATGCGCGGCAATCCACGTGCAGAATTGGCAATCACCAGGAAAGGTTTATGGAAAAGAATGCTCAGCACACAGACATGGAACGAGTCAGTTATCACAAATGAGGAATTTGCAATGGAAGCAATCCATCTTTCCACGGGCGGCACTACCCTGTCATGTACCGGAATGGCCGGATTGCCCGGATTCACGGAAACATCATATATCGAATGTCCTGTGGCCTTGCGGACAAATTCAGCAATAATTCCTGTATTATTATGTTTATCAAGCATATAAGTGACCACCTTGCCTTCTGCTTGGTGAAATGGTTCCTTGGCTGCCAAATCAAGATATGTCTGTGCAGGAAGAAGCATTACCGGGTCCAGCACCTGGACGGCTCCCGGATATGAAAACCACTCATCACAGAATTTCACGGCAGAATCCTCCCTCACCGAAACAGCATCGAACCTGTGCAGAAGCCTCGAACATTCTTCCAATCTGGCATATTCATATTCAAGTTCATCCGTACCGAAAGAAGCGGCATAGGAAATCCTGAGCACATCCCATTCAGAGGTAAAATCCAGGAAGGCATTCTCAATTTTTCCGAAATACCTCGGCCTCCATACCTGGTCACTGCCTACTACGAATGCATCAAATTCCTCTTCAATTTCTTCATAATCCTTTATCACACGGGGGGATATATATTCTGCCACGAACCTGCCCGTATTTGCGGATATCAATGGAAATTCCCGTCTTGCCCTGAGGTCCCGGAAAACCTCAGGACCTTTTCCTTTATTTACAAGGTTCAGCAAAGCCCTTTTGAGATAGATGGCAGGAGCTTTCCACCAAAGAGGCAAAGGCATTTTCTCCTTCAGATCCAGCACAGTGACCTCATTGTCCATCCCT
>JALFNZ010000105.1 GCA_022774085.1 Bacteroidales bacterium | reverse complement strand
TCCTGAAAACCGACAAGTACATCTATGTCATGGAACTCAAGTACGACGGCACTGCCGAGGAGGCCATGCAGCAGATTGACGACAAGGGCTACTCCCTCCCATGGCAGAGCGACGGACGCACCGTCATCAAGGTCGGAGCGAACTTCAGCTCGCAGCTCCGCCGTCTCGACGGCTGGGTAATAGCCTGAAAAACTCCCTGACTCCGGATTCATACGGCAGAACACAGGAACATTGGCCACCCTTTCCGGGCTTGACCGCAAGGAGGTGGACAAGGCTTTCGCCCAGCTCAAGAAGGACGGCGCCATCGTATCACCTGTCCGCTGCAAGTGGCAGCCGGCAGAGTAAGAAGAAAAGTCGCGATCAAGCTAGCTTGTCGCGACTATATCTTTTATTTGCGGTGAGAGGGGGATTCGAACCCCCGGTACGGTAATCCCGTACGTCAGTTTAGCAAACTGGTGGTTTCAGCCACTCACCCATCTCACCAAACTACCCATTTGTACTGATCGAACCGCTTCGGTCAATTGGGACTGCAAATATACTACTTTTTTATTGTTCTGCAATAGTTTCCTACTCTATTTTACGGATTTCGACTGTTCCCAGGCCCATTGCCTTGATGAAGGTTGCGAGATTTTCTGCAGCATTACGATCGGAGAATGGCCTTATCACATAGGCGATTTCACCGTTTTCTGCATCTATCCGGGCTATGTCCTTTCCTTGGGCCTGCTGATTGATGCCACTTACGGAAGTATCATCCAGATCTCCCTCGTCAGGGGTCAGAAGCACTTCATAGAAAATTGGATTGGCAGCCAGTTTTGCCTCCAGAGACCGTGCCTTTGATACTGTCATGTCTTCACCATCATTGAACGCAACGATGAAAGCATTGCGGAAGCCCAGTCTCTTGACGGTATTGAGTTTGGCAAGCACGTCCTTGTATGTGTTGAACAGGCCGACGCGATAGACGAACCTTCCGTTCGGAGTCTGCACCTCAAATACAGGACTCAAACCCTTGAGACTCTTCAAAGAAGCCATGGATGAAACTGTGAATAGCTGAATCTGATAGACAAGACCTGAAGGAAGCGTATTGTCTGCCGCCATCTGAGCCTGGTCAAGAATCTTGAACGTGTAGTCGAACTGCACCGGAGGAGGCAGAATCTTCAGAGCAATCTTATCACCAGGATTCATCTTCATGAATGTGTAGCTTGTAGCCTCTCCGACAACTTCCCTGTCAGCTGCAGCCATCAGCTTGTCCGGATCTATGACAACACCGCTGAACAGAAATTCCATCTCAATCTTTCTCAAAATATCAGTCGCACGTGTAAGGGAATCCTGGATTGCCGGCAAGGAAGACTCTATCTCCAAAATCTTGTTTGTCAGAGCAATACGCTCGTCCTCATCGGAACTCAGAATGAACCTGTTCCTATTGTCTTCAAGAACGGTCTCACATGCAGAAAGAGTATCCCTCAAAGCACGAACCTCCTCCATCTTATCCATGTAGCGCTTTGTATCAACGCTTTCCGGAATATCAGCATTTACATCACGCCCTTCTGACACAGCCTCGCCTGAAGGCTCAAGATGAGAAAGCTCAAGCAACTCATCCGGATCATCAACAGCCTTCCTGACAGGCATGCTGTCATATTCAAGCACATAGACACAAACACTGTCTTTGGAACAATCCCTGTTGGACGCAAACAACGTATATTCACCATCCTCGGTATTCACAAGCAGAAAATCATCAGATGGAGAAGAATATGGAAAACCAAGATTGAGCGGAGCCGACCAGTCAGACGCCTCATCATCCCATTCTGAGACATAAAGGTCATAGCCACCGACTCCGTAAAGACCGGAAGAAGCAAAATACAAGGACCTTCCATCGGGGGAAAGAACAGGATATATTTCATCTGATGCAGATGTAATTTGTTCATTTATCAGGGAAGGGTATGTCCATACGCTGTCCTGGAGTTCCGTCCTGTATATGTTTCTGATTCCATCTCCGTCCGCAGCCGAATAATAGAGGACATCGCTATTTTCCGGAGCATAAAGGGCCTTTGCATATGGATGTGCCGAAGAAGAATCCAACTGGTTCGGTGTCAGCCTCCAGCTTTTGTCGGCAAGAGGATAGTACAGGAAAAATTCACCGATGGAGAATGTATGCCTGGCTATCACATTTGGTTTTCCGGCAAATAAGGCCATGTTCCGGCCGTTTTCCGAAAGAAGAAGATTATCACTTATCTGAAGTGACTTTATTGAATCTGTGGCAACTCCTGCGGAATCCGTAAGTTCTTCCAATGCTTTGGTATATGCAGCCAGCGACTTTTCGAACTGGTAACGCATACGCAAGGAATCCCCCGCATTCACAAGACTGTCCACCTTGTGATTACGTGCGGAAGTGTCGAATGAGAATCCGAATATGACAGATAATAATATATATAAGGTAATTATTCCCTTTTTAGCCATAATTCCCTGACAAACGTTGTTTTTTGTACACTTTTCAGCATGCAAAAATAAGAAATATTTACAGAAAGTTCATTTATAAGAAAAAAATCGTAAATTTGTGCCCTATTTTGCGGTTAGTGTAGTGTACAACATCCATGCTTGACCAGTAAAACAGAATGAAATCATTAAAACTATATTAATTATTATGCAAAGCAAAGGTGCAATCAGATTCGTGGCGATCCTGCTCGCTCTCGCATGTCTTTGGCAGCTTTCCTTCACTCTTGTGACAAAAGTACAGGAAAACAAAGCCGTCAAATATGCTGAAGCGGCAGCAGAAGCTATCCAGCAGTCTTCAGACTTCGCCAAAGTTCCTGAGATGGACAGAGCCTTCTATCTTGACTCTATCAGAAAAGACCAGAACAGGCATTACATTGACTCCATCTCTTCCGAAAAAGTTTATTTCGGCTACACTTACAAAGACATCAAAGCCAAAGAGATCAACCTCGGTCTTGACCTGAAGGGCGGTATGAACGTCATGCTCCAGGTTCAGCTCGAAGACCTCGTGAAGGCTCTTTCAGGAAACAACAAGACCCCTGAGTTCCTTCAGGCAATCGAGCTCGCAAAACAGCGCAGCGTCGAGTCAAGACAGGACTTTATCACACTCTTCGCAGAGGCTTGGAAAGAGACCTCGAACGGTACTCCTCTTGCAAGGGTTTTCGGTACTCTTGACATGAAAGATGTAACTCCTTCATCTACAGATGCAGAAGTTATCGAGATCATCAGACGTGAGGCTGAAAGCGCAATCGCAAACTCATTCAACGTATTGAGAAACCGTATCGACCGTTTCGGTGTCACTCAGCCGAACATCCAGAAACTCGGAAACAGCGGACGTATCCTCGTTGAGCTCCCAGGCGTAAAGGAGCCTGAGCGTGTTAGGAAACTCCTCCAGGGAACAGCTTCCCTCGAATTCTGGCCAACATATGACAACGCTGAAGTTGAAGGTTACCTCATGGAGGCAAATGCAGCTCTCGCACAACTTTTCGCAGACAGCGAGGAGGATGCTGAGAATATCGCAGATGACAAAGCAGCAGAGGAAGACCTCGTTGCAGCTGAGCTCCAACAGGCAGAGAACGATGCCAAGGCAGAGGCTGCTTACAGAAAGCAGAACCCTCTCTTCAGTATTCTCCAGCCTTCTGGAGCAAGAGGAAATGCCTGCATCGGTTATGCAAATTATGCTGATACTGCAAAGATCAACAAATATCTTGCAATGCCTCAGGTAAGGACACTCTTCCCACCTGAATTCAGAGCAATGTGGAGTGTAAAACCTTCTCCATACATCCCGGGCGAGAACACATTCGAGCTCGTTGCCATCAAGGCTGCTTCACGCGACGGAAAGGCACCTCTTGACGGAGGTTCAGTTACTGACGCACGCGTACAGTACGGCAACACCAATGGTAACCCTGAGGTTTCAATGTCAATGAACGCACAGGGCGCAAGCGTATGGGCAAGACTTACAAAAGAGAATATCGGCAAACAGGTTGCTATCGTTCTCGACGGAATGGTTTACTCATATCCTACCGTTCAGAGCGAAATCAGCGGAGGAAGCTCACAGATTACCGGTAATTTCACACTTGAAGAGGCTGAAGACCTTGCAAACGTCCTCAAGTCAGGTAAACTCCCTGCACCGGCTACCATCATTCAGGAGCAGGTTGTAGGACCTTCACTCGGTGCTGAGTCAATCAATGCAGGTCTTATCTCATTCATCCTCGCATTCGTACTCGTACTCATCTACATGGTCATCTTCTATCAGGGAGCCGGTCTGGTAGCTGACGTTGCTCTCATCGTCAACGTTCTGTTGCTCTTCGGTACCCTCGTATCATTCGGTGCAGTTCTCACTCTCCCTGGTATCGCCGGTCTGGTGCTGACTCTCGGTATGGCAGTGGATGCCAACGTGATCATCTACGAGCGTATCAAAGAGGAACTCCGTGCGGGCAAAGGCCTGAGCAAGGCCGTTGCTGACGGATACAAGAATGCTTATTCTGCAATCGTTGACGGTCAGATTACGACCCTCCTCACCGGTATAGTTCTCTTCGTATTCGGTTCAGGTCCTGTACAGGGCTTCGCAACAACCCTCATCATCGGTATCATCACTTCTGTTCTTTCATCAATCTTCATCACCCGTCTTATCATTGACGACAGGATTGTCAAAGGCAAGAACGTGACATTCGACAACAAGGCGACAAGGAACTTCCTCCAGAATACCAAGGTTGACTTCCTCGGCAAGAAGAAGATCGCTTACATCGTTTCAGGAGCCATCATCCTCATCAGCCTCGTTTCAATCTTCACCAAAGGCTTCACCTACGGTGTTGACTTCACCGGTGGACGTACCTACATCGTAAGGTTCGACCAGAGCGTGACCGCCGAGGATGTCCGTGCTGCTGCAATGGAAGAGTTCGATGGAGCAGTTGAGGTCAAGCAGTTCGGTGGTGAAAGCCAGATGAAGATTACTACTCAGTATCTTGTTGAGGACGAATCTTCTGCAGCTGATGCTGAAGTTGAGGCAAAACTCTTCAACGCTTTGAAGGGATTCTTCGCTCAGAGCAACATCACCCTTGATGACTTCAAGTCAACTCTTGAAAACCCTAACGGTATCATCAGTTCAGACAAGGTAGGTCCTACCATCGCAAACGACATTACAAGAGACGCCATCATCGCTGTCATCATCGCCCTGATTGTAATCTTCGCGTACATCGCAGTAAGGTTCAAGGGCTGGACATGGGGACTTGGCGGTGTCACCGGCCTTGCACATACAGCTATCATCGTGATTGGATTCTTCTCATTGTTCTCAGGCATCCTTCCATTCAGCCTCGACATTGACCAGACATTCATCGCAGCTATCCTTACCATCATCGGTTACGCAATCAACGATACAGTGGTTATCTTCGACCGTATCCGTGAGTACAAGGAGCTTCATCCTAAGGCTGATTTCAAGGACAATGTGAATGCGGCTCTCAACAGCACACTCTCACGTACCATGAATACATCACTCACAACTCTCGTTACAATGATAGCAATCGCAATCTTCGGAGGTGAGGTGATCAGAGGTCTTGCAGTAGCCCTTATCCTTGGTATCGTAGTCGGAACATATGCCTCTATTTTCATCGCAACACCTATCATGTTCGATGTAACCAAAAAGGCAGCTCAGAAGAAAGAGAATAAATAACGATTCCTAAACCTGATTAAAACTGGATGGCTGGCAACAGTCATCCAGTTTTTTGTTGGTAACTTGATTTGAATGATAGCATCATTTTGTATAACTTTGCGAGCCCAACAATATATGCCATGTCATTCGTACACCTTCATGTCCATACACAATATTCGATCCTCGACGGATTCTCTTCCATTTCCAAGCTTTTTGACAGGGCCGACGAACTCGGTATGCCCGCCCTTGCCATTACAGACCATGGAAATATGTATGGCATCAAGGAATTCATGAAATTTGCCGGGAAACACCCGAATGTCAAGCCTATTCTGGGTTGTGAGGTATATGTCACAAGGCATTATGACCATAAACTCAAGGATAATAACCACAGAGGCTATTACCACCTCATCCTGCTTGCCAAGAACTATGATGGGTACAAGAACCTGATGAAGATTGTTTCCACAGGACATATTGAAGGAAAATACTACGACAAGCCCAGGATATGCCACGAGGTGCTGGAAAAACATCATGAGAACCTTGTTTGCATGTCGGCCTGTATAGCTGGTGAGATTCCGAGAAATATCATTGACGGAAACATGGATGAAGCCAGAAAGGCCATACAGTGGCACAAAGACCTGTTCGGTGAGGACTATTATCTTGAAGTCCAGTGCCATAAGACAGAGGTCCCGGGCCTTTCTCAGGAAGTATATGAAAGACAGATGATTGCCAATGCGGGCATTTTCCAGCTGGCTCAGGAAATGGGTGTAAAAGTCGTTGCGACAAACGACGTTCACTTTGTAATGAAGGAGGACGGACCGGCCCATGATAGGCTTATATGCTTGAATACCAATGCTTATCTGTCAGATGAGAAAAGGTTGAGATATACCCAGCAGGAATATCTCAAGAGTGAAGAGGAAATGGCTGTCATGTTCCCGGAACATCCTGAAGTTATCACGAACTCCCTCGAAGTTGCAGATAAAATCGACAGCTACAAGATAGACAGAGGCCACGTGCTTCCTAAATTCGACCTCCCTCAGGACTTTCTTGATGACATAGACAATCAGTTGGAGAAATACAAGGAAGTCATAGATGTGGGACGCTGCGACAAGGACGGAAATGACCGTGGAGAGGAGTTCTGCCGTTCAGTAGCCTATCTTTGCCACCTTACATACAAAGGAGCGCATATCCGCTACGGAGAAACATTCACTCCAGAGCAGAGCGAACGCATCGACTTCGAGCTCAAGACCATTTGCCGAATGGGCTTCCCAGACTATTTCCTCATCGTTCAGGATTATATTGCCGCAGCACGTGCAATGGGCTCGATGGTTGGCCCTGGCCGTGGATCAGCAGCGGGTTCTGTTGTGGCATACTGCCTGTGGATTACCAATTTGGATCCGATCAAATATCAGCTTCTGTTCGAGCGATTCCTTAACCCGGACCGTATCAGCATGCCTGATATCGACGTTGACTTTGAGGACCTGGCTGCAGCCCACAAATATG
>JALFNZ010000102.1 GCA_022774085.1 Bacteroidales bacterium | reverse complement strand
CCTGATTGCAGCCAGACTGACAAGGAGAAGTTTTCAAAGCAGCTGTCCGAGGCCCTGGAAGCATATCAGACAATTGCACAATTCCAGGATGAAAAAGACATCATTGCGATATACGGCCTCCCGGATGAAAAGAGTGAGCAGCTCAATGACATCGTAATGTTCTCACAGTCAGAGTGTATGCTAATCCTATTCTCCGGAGCATATTCAATCCCTGCTCTGCAGAATCTTTTTATTGCAAAATAAAACAGATATCTCGACTGATCGAAGTATATCGGCTTGTAATTGAAGACTCGATGCTCCTGTTATTTTTTCTTACATAAAAACACTATCTTCGCGGCTCGAAAATGAATCAGGCCATGTCAAGTGTAAAGCAATTCGTGAAGGAGTGGATGCTCCCAATCGCAATGACTGTCGGAGCGGCAGCCTATTTGATATATTATTTCATGCCTGAGCCTGTCCATGCAGCAGGCCCTGTCCTCAACCGGATTGTAGCAATTGTGCAGCCTTTGATGCTCTTTGCAATGTTGTTCCTGACATTCTGCAAAATCGAGCCGAGGGAACTCAGGCCCCATCGCTGGCACTGGCCCCTGCTGCTGATTCAGGGCGGGATTTTCGTATGCCTCGGAGCACTGATCGTGCTGCTCAAATCCAGATTTTCTGTCGAGGAACACAGTTGGATCGTGCTGATTGAGAGTGCAATGCTATGCTTCATCTGTCCCACGGCCACGGCGGCTGCGGTAGTGACCCGGAAACTCGGGGGCGATGTTCCCGGCATCACGACATACACGATTCTAATCAACCTTCTTGTCGCCTTTCTTGTGCCGGCCGTCGTTCCCATGGTACATCCTCAGGCCGGTGTCACGTTCTGGGTTGCCTTCTGTATGATTCTTGCGAAGGTGTTTCCTCTGCTGATTATGCCGTGCCTGTGTGCCTGGCTGCTGCGCTACCTATTTCCGAAGGCTCACAAGTATCTGATTTCCAAGCCGGACCTGCCTTTCAACATCTGGGCAGTATCTCTTGCCCTTGCAATTGCCGTCACGGTCAAGTTCATTGTCCACAGCCAGCTTTCCATCCTGCTGATGGGGATGATTGCCATGGTTTCACTACTCTGCTGTGCCGCACAGTTTGCGCTCGGACGCATGGTCGGAAGCTGGTACGGTCAGAAGACAAGGCGCCATGACAAAAGAATCACCGCCGGACAAGCCCTCGGCCAAAAGAACACAGTTTTCGCCATCTGGATGGGTTACACCTTCATGACCCCGGAGACCTCCATCGTCGGTGGCTTCTACAGTATCTGGCACAACCTCTACAACTCCTTCCAGCTCCGTCACAGCCAGGCAGAGAATTAATCTTTTTCACGTCCGGTGCACGTCTGGAGATCCTTAAAATCTTGGGGAAACTCGGGGGAAAATCTCGGAGGAATCGGAGAAATGTCATCTGTGTTCTCTCGTGCAATTCATCGAGCAGCTACATCGGCCCTACAGTGGCGTAGAATGGCATTTCGCCTGCTCGATGAGGTCAAAATGGCGGCATCGAGCAGGCGTATCGGTCCCACAGCCCCCTGGAAGGCCACTTGCCCTGCTCGATGAATTGCACGAAGAATGATTCGCATAGTCAAGAGATTGCTCAAGAAACATAAATCTCCACCTTCTGTTTGATTTGCGCTTACACATATAAAAAGCTGTCGAAAGCGGGCGAAAATCGTCTCATAGCTTTCAAGATATTACAAATTTTGATTAAACGGATATACCGTCTGCTGAGTTCTCTTGTACGTTGTTGAATATTTGCTTCTATTCCGTTGACTTACAGTCTTAGGGCTTCTAACAAGAGGATTCGGAAGAACACATGCAATTGAGACGGCTTGATGAGTCGTAAGCTTTGAGGCATGTCTGTCAAAATTCCTCATTGCAGCCTCCTCCACCCCAAAGACACCCTTACCAGTTTCTGCAACATTCAGATATACTTCCATTATCCTTTCCTTACTCCATAGCAATTCAATCAACAATGTATAATAGGTCTCAAATCCTTTTCGCCACCAACTATGGCCGCAGAATGTAAAACAGTTTTTGGCAACCTGCTGAGAGATTGTGCTGCATCCTCTAAGCTTTTTTCCCGTTATCTTCTGTTCCTTCCACATCTTCTTCAATTCCTTAAAGTCGATCCCATGATGTTCCATGAATCGTCCATCTTCAGAGGCAATGACCGCTCTGACCATAACTGGTGAAATCTCCTCAAGGTCTACCCAAGTACGATGGTTTCTATACCCCTTCTGATCAATATGCTCGATACTTCTTTTCAACATAAGTGGCGTCCACCTAACCGGCACAACCTTGTATAGCAATACCCAGGAAAGGCTTATCACGAGAAAGCCTACTGGTACTTTGATAAGAAGGAATCTGTATAATCTTCTCAACATACCCCAAAGGTAGTCAATATTTTTAACTTCAGATGCAACTATTCTACCCGGGTGATATGGAACCGTACAATTAATGCTCTAGCTTCGAGTGCTTCTCTAACAGCTTTCGCGCACTGTCCCTGAGATTTTCGTGGGCATTGTTTTTAAGATGCGCTACTGTCGCGTTAACGTCGTAGTCTAGCTTGTCGCCTTTATCCTCTGGCTTGTCATCTGGCCCCCTATCAAGATTGAAATCGAATGCTTGCTTTTTACAGTCTGATTAATGAGGACGATGACTTCATAGGTACCCACGACTGGGAGGATTACATGGAGGGCCTGATGTCGTTCCCATATTCGACAAAAAAGTTAAGTTTTTTTATTTGTCTTTACTCCGTGTCCAGTTTCTGGGGAGCATTATACTGGTTTTGGCGATTAGATTTTCAAATCTGGCTTAAAAGAAAAGAATTGTTCTTAATGGGTGATGATGCTACGCCTCAAAATAATGATATCAGACGAGCTATATACGTAGCTGAAAAATACGTTTTCAAGCGTAATCGGTCAATTGAGCATATTGCGCCACAAACGCCTTTGCAGGAAGATACCCTTAAGCTTGAAAAGGAAGACCGCAATTGTTTCGGGAATCTGGCAATGATTTCATCTGAGCAAAATTCTGCACTTTCAAACTCTATTTATCAAGAGAAGAGGGCGCGAGTCGAGTCATTCCTCGACAGTTCAAGGAGTGGCT
>JALFNZ010000082.1 GCA_022774085.1 Bacteroidales bacterium | reverse complement strand
CCCTGACCAGGGCCCTGAACGCCGTAACCAATCACTGCAATTGTTTCATTCTTAAGAACTTCCTGTGCTTTTGCGAGTGTAAACTCTTCGCGGGTGACGACTGTCTCCTCAACACCGCCGAAATTGATTCTTGCCATAATTCAATAAATTTTATAAGTTATTCATTTTCTTTTTCCCTGTCCTGGAGGAATTTCTGCAAGGGTTCCTGCCTTTCCCTCGATATTGCAACGCGGCCCGAACGCTGGAACTGCATCACTCCGTAGCGGCCCAGCACTTCATAGAGCTGCTGTGTCTGTCCGGTGGTCCCTACCTTTGAGATCACGGCGAAAGATTTGTTGATCTCGATAATCTTCGCCGAATAGTGCTGGAGGATTTCCTCGATGTCACCGGCCTGGAGGATGGCCTCGGTAGGGACTTTGTAGAGGGCGAGTTCGCGATAGACAATCTCCTCATCCTCATAGAGAAATACCCTCACCACATCGACTCTTTTTTCCAGCTGCTGCACTGCCTCATGCACCTTTTTCTCGACTCCCTCGGCCACGATGGTGATGGTATGTATCCCTTCGATTGCCGATGCTCCTGCCGACATGCTCCAAATGTCAAGGCTGCGCCTTGTAAAAATATTTGCCACCTGAGTGAGCAGTCCTATCTGGTTTTCAGAATATATAACTACTGTATATCGTTTCATAATCGTTCCGTTATTTCATTTCAAACCACTCATTTTCAGAGAGCAGGATATGGTCGATGCCCTTTCCCGGAGGAATCATCGGCATCACGTTGCCTTCCTCTTCAACCCTAACGTCGAGGATGTAAGGTCTGTCGTCGGCAAGCATCCTGGCGACTGCTGCATCGAGTTCTTCCCTTGTTCTGACCACCTCTGCATCAATGCCATAGGCCTTTGCAATCATCATGTAGTCCGGGTTTATCATCTTTGTCGCAGAGTACCTGCCGCCATAGAACATTTCCTGCCACTGACGGACATTTCCGAGCCAGTTGTTGTTCAATATCACCACTTTGACGCCGATGTTCTCCTGCATTATCACTCCCAGTTCCTCCATTGTCATCTGGAAACCACCGTCGCCGCAGAACATGCAGACACGTTTTTCAGGAGCGGCAACTTTGGCACCGATTGCAGCCGGAAGACCGAATCCCATTGTTCCAAGACCGCCTGAAGTGATGAAGTTTGCAGTTCCGTCGAAGCGGGAATAGCGGGCTGCCATCATCTGGTTCTGTCCGACATCGGTCACGACAATCGCCCTGGCTCCAGCCATATCAGCAACCTTGTTCACAACCTCTCCCATTTTGATGTTTCCGGAACAAGGATGGATTTCCTTCTCGACAACCCTTTCCTGCTCCACCTTACTGCATGCATCGAAGCCAGCCTGCCATGCGCTTCTGTCCTTATATTCTATAAGTCCTGTCAATGCTTCGAGGGCTTTTGCGGCATCTGCAACGACACCTACGTCCGGACGGATAATCTTTCCGATTTCAGATGCATCTATATCTATATGAATGACTTTCGCATCTTTTGCATAGGTTGAAACCGTTCCTGTAACCCTGTTGTCGAACCTCATTCCGACTGAAATCAGCAGGTCGCATCTGTTGGTCATGATATTCGGACCTATGTTTCCATGCATTCCTATCATTCCGGCAAAAAGAGGGAAATCCGATGGAAGGGCACCCAGACCGAGCAAGGTGCATCCTGCAGGAATGTTACCTTTTTCGAGGAAGGCCGCAAGCTGTTTCTGAGCCCCGCTCAGGAGAATTCCCTGACCAAAGACTACAAACGGACGCTCGGCCTCATTGATCATCTGAGCGGCACGGCGAATCTTTGCATTGTCAAGCGGCAGCTCCGGAATATAGCTTCTTATGAATTTACATTTTTCGTATTGAAATTCTACCAATCCGTCCTGTGCATCCTTTGTAAAGTCCAGAACGACAGGACCTTTCCTTCCTGTATTGGCAATATGGAAGGCCCTTGCAACCGCCCATGCCACGTCTTCGGCACGACGTATCTGGTAGTTCCATTTTGTAATCGGGCTTGTAAGACCAATGATATCGGCTTCCTGAAATGCGTCAGTTCCAAGTGCACTCACTGCAACCTGCCCTGTTATAACTACCAGCGGAGTCGAGTCTGTCATTGCATCAGTAATGCCTGAAATAAGATTCGTGGCACCCGGACCGGAAGTCACTACAACAACTCCGGCTTTTCCTTTAACTCTGGCATAACCCTGGGCGGCATGGATAGCACCCTGCTCATGACGTACAAGTATATGTCTGAGGGAATCTTCGTAATCGAAGAGTTTGTCGTAGAATTTCATGATTTGGCCGCCAGGGTATCCGAATATAGTATCAACGCCCTCTGCTATGAGGGATTTGATTATTGCTTCGGACCCTGCTATCTGTTCTCCGGGGCCTTTCTGATTTGTCTGATTATCCATAAATGGTTTTACGTTATTTGTTTCTATGTTAACGTTGGTCAGTCTTCGATTATTCTTACTGCGCCTTTGTCAGCCGAACTTACCATTGAAGCATAGGCTTTGAGGCTCTTTGAAACTTCCCTCTGTCTGAAAGGTGGAGTGAAGGCTTTCTTTCCGCGAGCGAGTTCTTCATTCCTTCTTGCCTGAAGCTGCTCACCTGAAAGTTTCACATTGATGGACCTTTGAGGGATGTCAATTTCGATAATGTCGCCGTCGCGCACCAAACCGATGTTGCCGCCTGAAGCAGCCTCCGGGGAAATATGGCCGATGCTGAGGCCTGATGTTCCTCCGCTGAAGCGTCCGTCCGTAATCAGAGCACATTCCTTGCCCAGATGCATCGATTTGATATATGAAGTAGGATAGAGCATTTCCTGCATTCCCGGACCGCCTTTCGGACCTTCATAAGCGATTACCACGACATCGCCGCTCACGACTTTTCCGGACAGGATTCCTTCGCATGCAGCTTCCTGGGAATCAAATACTTTTGCAGGGCCGGAGAACTTCCAAATAGACTTGTCAACTCCTGCGGTCTTGATTACACAGCCATCCTGGGCTATGTTTCCGAACAGAACTCCGAGGCCTCCATCCTTTGTATATGAATGTTCAATGTCTCTGATACAACCCTCTGCCCTGTCCAAGTCAAACTGGGCATAATCATTTGACTGTGAGGCCATTCTGGTGCTGTATCTGTTTGCAGGGGCACTTGAGTAGATGCCTCTTGCCTCATCAGTGACATTCTGGCTATCAATGCAGAAAGCATCGAGTTCCTGAGCCAGAGTCAGTCCGTCAACTCTTTTTAGAGAAGTGTCAACCAGACCTGCTTTTGCCAGCTGGTACATGATTGCAGGGATTCCTCCCGCCCGGTTGACATCCTGAATATGATATTTATTTGTATTCGGTGCCACCTTGCACAGACAAGGGACTCTGCGCGAAAGTTCATCGATATCTTTCATTTTGAAATCAGTTCCTGCCTCATTGGCAACTGCAAGCAGATGAAGGACCGTGTTGGTAGATCCTCCCATTGCTATATCAAGAGCCATTGCATTCATGAAGGCCTGACGGCTTGCTATCGTTCTTGGAAGTACTGATTCGTCACCTTCCTCATAGTATTTATAGGCATTTCGGACTATAAGTCTTGCGGCCTTGCGGAAAAGTTCCTGACGGCGTGAATGCGTGGCTACGATAGTGCCGTTTCCCGGGAGTGCCAATCCTATGGCTTCTGTGAGACAGTTCATGGAATTTGCAGTGAACATTCCGGAACAGCATCCACAGCCAGGGCATGCGCAATTCTCTATCTCTGAGACTTTTGCATCATCAACAGACTGATCGGCTGACTTAACCATTGCATCTATCAGGTCCAGTCTCTCCTGCCCCATCACACCAGCTTCCATCGGGCCTCCTGAAACAAATACTGCAGGTATGTTCAGTCTCATTGCGGCAATCAGCATTCCGGGAGTCACTTTATCACAATTGCTTATACAGATCATGGCATCGGCCTTGTGTGCATTGACCATGTATTCGACACTATCGGCGATAATATCCCTCGAAGGAAGGGAATATAACATTCCATCATGTCCCATGGCAATGCCGTCATCGACTGCAATCGTATCAAATTCAGCAGCATAGCATCCCTGAGCTTCAATTTCTTCCTTCACAATCTGTCCAATCTCATGGAGATGGGTATGGCCCGGGACAAACTGTGTGAACGAATTGACGACAGCAATGACAGGCTTGCCCATCTGCTCCTTCTTCATGCCGGCCGCTACCCAGAGGGCTCTTGCTCCCGCCATTCTTCTTCCGTCCATTGTGACGGCACTTCTTAATTTATGTTCCATATTACAATCTGAAAGCAATTTTATAAAAAAACGTCTTTCCTTGTTGACCGGGAAAGACGTTTAATTATATATCATTATAAATTGTCACACATTACTTTCCCGGTCCAACTATCTTAATGACAAGGACTAGCACGCTTAGTATGTTAATAATGTACAACATTTACAATATATTCCTATTATTGGACGAATCACCGCTTATGATTCGAAAGCAGTTGCAAATGTAAAAAAGTCTTGGACAAAATGCAACATTTTTCCAATGTTTTTAATGTCATGCCAAGAATGCGAGCACTCCGTCAATGTCATTTTTGTCGAAACTGCTCTGGACTCCGGTGGAAAGATTCTTGATATTTACCTTAGATTCAGACACTTCTGTCTCTCCGTTGATGGAAATGAAAGGAATAGTCTTCTTATCGGCGTAATCGAACTGTTTCTTGAGTTTTGACGACTCCGGATAAATTTCACAGGCAATGCCCCTTTCACGCAATGCACGGGCAACAGGGATGAGATAACGTAGCTCTGCCTCGCCCATATTCGCAAAAAGCAACCTTGTTGACGAAGTCACCTCTGACGGGAATTTGTCAAGTCCCTTCAGCACATCATAGATACGGTCTGCTCCGAAGGAAATGCCCACGCCCGACATATCCGGAAGCCCGAATATGCCTGTAAGGTTGTCGTAGCGGCCGCCTCCGCATATGCTTCCGATTGCAAAATCCTTTGCCTTTACCTCGAATATCGCCCCTGTATAATAGTTGAGTCCTCTTGCAAGGGAGAGATCAATCTCTACTTCATGGCTGATGTCAGCTGCATCTATGAGGCTGAACAGTTCCTCAAGTTCATCCAGTCCCTTCAAACCGGTTTCTGAAACGATGCCTGAAGCAGATTTCCCTCCCATAAGGTCACGCATGACCGCAATTTTCTCCGAAGTGGTTCCGCTGAGCTGCAGCACAGGGCGAATGGCTTCTACCGCTTCCTGAGTAAGACCGTTCTGAATCATCTCGGCCTCTACAGCCTCCAGACCAATCTTGTCAATCTTGTCGATTGCAACTGTGATATCCACTACTTTTTCAGGGAAACCGCAGATTTCCGCCATTCCTGTAAGAATCTTCCTGTTATTTATTTTTATGCAGACTCTCACGTCAAAGAGAGTGAAGACCCTGTCCACCATCTGAACAAGTTCCAACTCATTAAGCAGTGATTTAGAGCCGATTACGTCAACGTCACACTGATAGAACTCTCTGTAGCGTCCTTTTTGAGGACGGTCTGCACGCCATACAGGCTGAATCTGGAAACGCTTGAACGGGAAGGAAATCTCGTTCTGATGTTGAACGACATAACGGGCAAACGGCACGGTAAGGTCGTATCTCAGACCTTTTTCGCACACCTTCAGTGAAAGAGCTTTGCTGTTATAGCAATCCTCTGTCCCATCTACTTTGAAATCATTGTAATTGATATGTGAAAATGCATCTCCCGAATTCAGGATACGGAAAAGGAGTTTGTCACCCTCGTCGCCATATTTTCCGAGAAGAGTGCTGAGATTCTCCATTGAAGGTGTCTCTATCGGTGCATATCCATAAGTTCTGAAGACAGAACGTATTGTATCGAAGATATAATTCCTGCCGGCCATTTCAGCAGGGCCGAAGTCTCTTGTCCCCTTAGGGATTGATGGTTTCTGTGCCATTTAAGTTCCTTATTTTTAAAGTCAAGCCCGCAAATTTAGTTATTTTTTGATAAATCACCATTATCCTGTCTCATCGGTTTACTAAAAAGGGTCGGCCTCTCCTAAGGCTGCTCGGAGAAATCCACATATATTGAAACTATTTCATAAATATGTTTCATTTATAAGGTTTTTCATTTATATTTGCGGGGCTATATAATATAAGGAATAATGGATAAAAAATTGTTTCTGGTGGACGGCCATGCGCTGATTTTCAAAATGTACTACGCGTTCCTGAGGCATCCTATGATAAACTCGAAGGGTGCCGACATGTCCATCCTTTTCGGATTCACAAAATATATTCTCGAACTCATCGAGAAAGAAAAGCCAAGTCACCTTGCCGTGGCCTTCGACCCTCCCGGAGGCACTTTCCGTCATGAAATGTTCCCGGACTACAAAGGGACGAGGGAAGAAACCCCTCAGCTTGTAATCGACTCACTCGAACCGCTGATAGGAATATGCAAGGCACTCAGGATACCGGTCCTGATGGAGAAGGGATTCGAGGCGGATGATGTTATCGGTTCAATGGCCAAACGTGCTGAAAAAGAGGGATTTGAAGTCTATATGGTAACACCGGATAAAGATTATGGACAGCTTATTTCAGACCATATATTCCAATTCAGGCCAGGCCGGGCATCGGGAGATAACGAGCTTCTGGACAAGGCCAGAATCTGCCAGAAATACGGAATAAATTCTCCGGAGGAGGTGATAGAGATTCTGACTATCTGCGGAGATACGGCGGACAACGTTCCGGGCGTCAAAGGAATCGGAGAAGTCGGAGCGGGCAAGCTTGTCGGCAAGTACGGAACGGTGGAAAATATAGACAGGCATCTCGATGACCTTCCACCTAAGCAACGCGAGGGCTTCATCAGCTCCAAAGGTCATATTGAATTGAGCCACAAGCTTGTAACCATCAAGACAGACATCCCGCTCCAGACCACAAGCGAGCAGATGAAAGTGGACTTTGTCTATGCTCCCGAAGTGGCCGACCTGTTCGAAAAATATGAATTCACCTCCCTGAAGAAATACATAGCCCATGTACAAGGTGCCGGGGAACAGCCGAAAAAGAACATTTCCATCGAAAGTATCCCGTGCGATAAGTTTTGCATGATGGCAAGAAGAAAAGGAAAAGTCTCCATCCTGGCAGAGCCTGACTCACCGGGCATATTCAGCGGTATCCGGAAAATCACCGCGGCCGTTTGCAATGACGACGGAACCGGGGCATATTTCACAGAAGGCACTGCCGCCGAATTAAGGTCCATCCTCGAAGACAGCAAAATAGACAAATATGGGTATGACCTTAAATATCAGATAAATATACTCATACACAACGGCGTTGGAATCAATGGGCGCATGTACGATATCGAGCTTATGCACTACCTCATCAACCCGGAGAAAAGTCATAAGATAGATATCCTCGCACGAACGTATCTGGACTATATCATCGGATCGGCAAACGACTCTGAGCCCAAGGAACAGCCGCTTTCCCTTTTCGATGATGTTCCCCAGGAGGACAGTTCAATGGCAAAAGCTGAAGAGGTAGCAATCACCGCAATGCTCGGAGAAAAAGTAATGCAGGAGTTGGTGGAGCACAAGCTTGACAAACTGTATCTGACTATGGAAGAACCACTTATGAAGGTGCTTTCACGTATGGAAAGAGAGGGCGTCAAGATTGATACCGCACAGCTACGCCGTTATGCTTCAGCTTTGTCGGTTGAAATGAAAGAGATTCAGGACAGAGTGCGCGAGATGGCCGGCGAGCCCGAACTTAACATCCTATCACCCAAGCAGATAGGAGTACTACTCTTCGACAAGCTCAAACTTGACCCGAAGATGAAACCAAAGAGCGGTGTCAGGTATGTCTATCCGACCGACGAGGACACGCTTACAGCCCTTGCGGACAGAAGTCCGATCATCAACGAAATCCTCGAATACCGCGGGATCAGGAAACTCATTTCCACCTACATAGACCCATTCCCAAGCTATGTCAGGCCAAGTACCGGAAAAATCCATACCACTTTCAATCAGGCACTTACGGCCACCGGAAGGCTCAGTTCATCAAAGCCCAACCTGCAGAACATCCCAATCAGGACCGAAAGGGGGAAGGAAATCCGCAAGGCCTTTGTCCCGAGCCGCCCGGACGGGGTGATCATTTCGGCGGACTATTCGCAGATCGAACTCAGAATCATGGCTCACCTGAGTTGTGATTCACATCTTATCGAGGCCTTCAGGAAAGGTCAGGACGTACATGCCACCACTGCTGCGAAGATTTTCGGAATAGACCTGAGCGAAGTGACGGCAGACCAGAGGAGGATTGCAAAGACGGCAAACTTCGGCATCATGTATGGAATATCAGCTTTCGGACTTTCCCAGAGACTGAAGCTTAGCCGGGCCGAAGCGAAGAAGATCATCGATGACTATTTTGAGAATTTCCCTGCAATTTCCTCATATATAAATGATACTCTTGTGGCAGCGAGAGAATGCGGATATGTGGAAACCCTCTTCGGCAGAAGGCGTTACCTTCCGGATATCAATTCAAAGAATGCGACCGTGCGCTCACTGGCAGAGAGGAATGCAGTGAATGCTCCGATCCAGGGCACTTCTGCAGACATCATCAAACTAGCCATGATCAATGTGGACAGGCGAATAATGGAAGAGGGTCTTAAAAGCAGGATGGTCCTTCAGATCCATGACGAGCTGGTCTTTGATGCTGTGAATGAGGAAGTTGACATTTTGGAGAAACTTGTCAGGGAAGAGATGGAAAATGTTATTTCTTTGTCAGTACCTTTAACTGTGGAATGCAATCATGGAAGCAACTGGCTCGAAGCTCACTAAACTATGCGATGAGGAACTCGTAAGGCTTGCCATCGAACAGAATCAGGCCGCATTCATCGTACTATATACCAGATACAACGGGGGTGTGAAAAGCCATATAGCCCGTTATGTCAGTCAGAAAGAAGACATTGAGGACATCTGCCTTGAAAGTTTCCAGAAGGCTTTCAGCCAGATTGAAACATATAATCCCGAGTTCAAGTTTTCGACCTGGCTGTACAGGATTGCCAGAAACACGGCTTTCGACCACCTTTCAAAACATGACAGGGAGAAAACCAATCTTCCGACCACATCCATCAATGAAGAATTGGCCGAGTTGAAGGAGCTTCCTGCTATGATCCACAATCCCGAAGAGGACATCATAAACCAGCAGGAGTACGACAAATGGCTGAACAATATTGAAAAATTGAAGGAAGATTACAAGCTTGTGGCAAAGATGAATCTTATCGACAATTTCGGATATAAGGAGATTGCAGATGCGCTGGACATGCCCATAAACACTGTCAAGACCAAGATACGCAGGGCTAAAGCCATGCTGCTCAAGATGATGGATTATTCTGACGAACTGCTTTAGCCTGCCGGTCAGTAGACAACAAAATAAACTTATATACACCAATGAATTACGAAGACTTCAAAACAATAATCACAGAATCTTTTCCCCAGCTTTGTCCGGAACAGCTGGAGCAATTCGCAGCTATGGACATGCTGTACCGCGACTGGAATTCCAAAATCAATGTAATCTCCCGGAAGGACATTGACCAGTTGTACAGCCACCACGTTCTCCACTCGCTTGCCATCGCAGCGTTCCTGAAATATCAGATGCCCGAGGCGTTCGAGGCCTTTATTTCCGGAGTCAAAGTAAATGGAGGCAGACTGAAGGTGCTGGACCTCGGAACCGGCGGTGGTTTCCCCGGCATTCCACTGGCTGTGTTGTTCCCCGAGGTTGATTTCACACTTTGTGATTCCATCGGAAAAAAGACCATCGTGGCTTCCGGAGTTGCCGCTTCATTGGGGCTGAAGAATGTGAAAGTTGTGAATGCCAGGGCAGAAAGTCTTGATGAGTCCTTCGATTATATCGTGTCGAGGGCAGTGACTTCATTGGATAATTTCATGCCGTGGGTGAAGGGTAAATATTCTGAAGGCATCCTTTATCTGAAGGGTGGTGATCTGGTTGAGGAGATAGCCACGGCGATGGGAAAATTCCGGATGAGGAAGGGTTCGGTGCACACTTGGGGCATAGATAACTGGCTCCAGGACGAGTTCTTCGAGCAGAAAATGGTAATTTTCATAGAAAAATAACAAAATATTTTGTAATTCCATCTAAAAAGACTACCTTTGCACTCCCAATTTGACGAGAATATATAAAAACTAAAAATAATGAAAAGAACATTCCAACCATCGCAGCGCAAGCGCCGTAACAAACACGGTTTCCGCGAGCGCATGTCCACTCCGAACGGACGCCGCGTATTGGCAGCTCGCCGTCGTCATGGACGTAAGAAATTGACTGTATCATCTGAGGAAAGATGGTAAGAGTCCCCTCCCCGGAATTGTCTTTCATTATTCAGGGGTAGATTTTTACTGTAGGGCGTGACCGGGATGGTTCACGCCCTACTTGTATTCAGAAGGCTATATGGAGGAACACGTTAAATTTATGAAGGAGGCCCTTAAGGAGGCTGCCAATGCAGCTTGTGAGGACGAGGTGCCTGTCGGTGCCGTTATCGTCTGCCGCGGCAAGATCATCGGCAAGGGTCACAACATGACTGAGAGGCTTCACGATGCCACTGCCCATGCGGAGATGATTGCCATAACCGCAGCGACTGAGGCTATTGGTGGCAAGTATCTGAATGATTGTACATTATATATAACTGTTGAGCCTTGTCCCATGTGCGCAGGGGCTCTTGCATGGTCACAGATAGGCAGGATTGTTTATGGGGCTGAGGACCCTAAGCGTGGTTATTCGCGCTTTACTCCAAGTCTGCTCCACCCAAAGACCGAGGTCGTAAAGGGTGTGCTTGCTGACGAGTGCTCCGCCATAGTCAAGGATTTCTTCTCATCAAAACGCTCCTGAGTATGGAATGGTTGCAAAGTCTTGGGCTTCTGGGGCTTTTCATCGGAGCTTTTCTGGCTGCCACAGTGCTGCCTTTCAGTTCGGATGCGCTCTATCTTGGCATCCTGGCTGCAACTGGCAATCCTTTGGGCTGCCTCATAGTGGGCACTTTGGGAAACTGGCTGGGCAGTGTGTTCACCTTCTGGATCGGTTGGATTGGCAAATGGGAATGGATTGAGAAATGGTTCAAGGTTAAGCCGGAAACTCTTCAGAAGCAGAAGGTCAAGATTGACAAGTATGGAGTCTGGCTTGCCCTGACTTGCTGGGTGCCGGTCATAGGTGATGTGATTGCCATCGCTCTTGGTTTCTACAAAACTCGTCCTTTCTGGACGATAGTTCTGATGCTCATCGGTAAGCTTGCTCGTTTCTTTGTCTGGAATCTTCTTTATGGTCTTATCTGACTTTGTCCCGCTTGTGTCCCGCTTTAAATCCAAAAGCCTTGCAACTCATTGTTATTCTTTGAGTTGCAAGGCTTTGGTTGAGATACCAAGATTCGAACTTGGACAGACAGAACCAAAATCTGTAGTGCTACCGTTACACCATATCTCAATATAAATCCCCCCTCCCGTCCCCCTTTTGTGGGGGAAGTGGCGACCTTTTCGCCTTTCCGTATTTGCTGATGCAAATACCCGGCCCGGTCGCGGCCTCTGATGAGGCCCG
>JALFNZ010000061.1 GCA_022774085.1 Bacteroidales bacterium | reverse complement strand
GAAGTCCTGGTTATTGAAATATGCGTAAGCTGAACCCTTTACGGTATTGGTTCCGGATTTGGTAATCGCATTGATGGCACCTCCGGTGAATCCTGACTGACGGACATCGAACGGAGCCACTACGACCTGGATTTCCTCAATGGCATCGAGGGATACAGGGTTAGCACCTGTCTGGCCACCATTGGTTCCTGAAGCGGCAAGACCGAAGGAGTCGTTTGCAACGGCACCGTCAATCTGGAAACTGTTGTAACGGTTGTTGGAGCCCGCGAAAGAAATACCGCCATCCTTGTTTACAGATGCCTGAGGAGTATATTTAACGACATCATATATACTTCTGTCGATAGTCGGCATGTTTTCGACAGCGCTGAGGTTGAAGTTTGCACCGGCACCTGTCTTGGAAGAATTGAATGAACCTTCTGCAGTAAGGACAACTGCATCAAGTTCACTGCTTGCCTTCATCACAGCATCAATGACGTATGGTTCACCCAGGGTAAGAGTAATGTCAGTGTACTGAATAGTACCCATCCCAAGAAAAGAGACCTCCACAGAATAAGGACCACCGGCACGCATACCATTAAGGTTGAAACGTCCCTGCGTGTTGGTAATCGCAGCATACTGCGTACCGGAAGGAACATGGACAGCAATTACTGCCGCACCAATTAAAGGTTCATGATTTTCATCGGTAACACTACCGGAGAGGCTTGAGGTAGTGACCTGTGCAGATGCACTAAATACAGTCAGTACCCCCCCCCAGAAGGAGTGCTAAGAGTTTAATGACTTGTTTCATAACTGTTTAGTTATTTTTAAATAGAATTTTACGGCGCGAATATAGTACAATTTCATCAATTCCGAAAGACTTAACCATTTTTTAACGCTTCCCAAATAGATTTAAAGGAAAGTTTTGGAGATATGATAATTTGTATGTATCTTTGCACCCTTGAAATCGGGTACGGCAGATAGGTGCATCTGATTTATCCGGAATGTGGAGAAATTTGGCTGCTTGCAACCACACTAAAAAATGCTAAAATGTTGACTTCGGGCTGTCGTTCTACGACGCTCTTTTCCATATCAATGTTTTTGTGTTTTGACGGCTCCGCATTTTTGTGGGGCTATTTTTATTTATAATATATGAATTATCTATTTACATCAGAATCAGTGTCCGAGGGACACCCAGACAAAGTGTCGGACCAGATTTCCGACGCAATCCTTGACGAATTTCTGCGCCAGGACCCGGAGGCAAAGGTTGCCTGCGAGACTTTCTGCAGCACCGGACTGGTTGTCGTGGGCGGAGAAGTCCGCTCGGAAGACGCTTATGTGGACATCCAGGCCACAGCAAGGCGTATCATCAACAAGATCGGCTACAACAAGGCCGAATATATGTTCGACGGGAACTCATGCGGAGTGCTTTCAGCCCTTCATGAGCAGAGCGCCGACATCAACAGGGGCGTAGTTGTCAAGGATGCGGACGAACAGGGAGCCGGAGACCAGGGAATGATGTTCGGCTATGCATGCTGTGACACAGAGGAATACATGCCGCTTCCGCTTGCCCTTTCACACCGAATACTCCAGATTCTTGCAAAAATCCGCAAGCAGACACCGCAACTCATGCCTTACCTGCGTCCGGACTCCAAATCGCAGTTCACAATCGAGTACGACGGCACAACCGGAAAACCGGTACGCGTCCACACCATTGTCGTCTCAACCCAGCATGACGAATTCGTACCTGAGGTTCTCGGCAGGATGAGCTATGCAGACGGCATTGCACAATATGGTCAGGAGAGAGTTGACAAGGCAATGCAGGAAAAAATCCGTGAGGATGTGAAAAACATCCTCATCCCTATGCTAATCGAGGAACTCCCGCAGCAAACCGCCGCACTTTTCAAGGATGACTACATCCTTCACGTCAATCCGACCGGCAAGTTCGTAATCGGCGGACCTCACGGAGACACCGGACTGACCGGCCGAAAGATCATCGTTGACACATACGGCGGAAAAGGAGCACACGGCGGCGGAGCCTTCTCCGGCAAGGACCCGTCAAAAGTGGACCGCTCTGCGGCATACGCAGCGAGATACATTGCAAAGAACATGGTTGCAGCAGGAGTGGCACGTGAAATGCTCGTTCAGGTCTCATACGCCATCGGTGTGGCACGTCCTCTGAGCATATTCGTAAACACCTATGGCACAGCCGTAAACGGCCTGGAAGACAGCTATATAGCTGAAAAAATCAACGAGATTTTCGACCTGCGTCCAGCCAAGATCATTGAGAAATTCGGTCTCAAGAAACCTATATACGAACCGACAGCCGCTTACGGCCATGTGGGAAGGAAGCCTTACAAGGCAAGCGTGACGATGATGCGCCACGGCGTAAAGAGCCAGGAGCTTGTCCAGTTCTTCGGATGGGAACTTCTTGATTCAGTGGATATTATAAAGAAGGAATTCGGACTCTGAGGATTCTGAAGAATCTTGTTTTGAAGATTCCTAAAGACGTTCCATTTCACGACGAAGGTCTTTTTCCTTGATGGAAGCACGTTTGTCGTATTCCTTTTTACCTCTTGCAAGGGCTATGAGAAGTTTCGCATAGCCCTTTTCTGATATATAGAGCTTGACTGCGACTATCGTAAGGCCCTTTTCCTTGACAGACCTCTGGAGCTTGGTCAGTTCCTTGCGGGTCAAAAGCAGCTTGCGGTCACGCCTCGGGTCATGCTTTCCCCATGTTCCCCACCAGTAGTCCGCTACATGCATGTTCTTGACATACAATTCGTTATTATTGAAATAGCAGAATGCATCCACGAGCGACGCCTTGCCGGCGCGGATGGATTTTATCTCCGTTCCGGTAAGCACAATCCCCGCCTGAAAGGTTTCAAGAAATTCGTAATCGAATGAAGCCCTCCTGTTCTTTATCTCTACGCTGCTCTTTGCTTTTGGCATAAAAGGTCTTTCTATAATTAAATCTCCGCAAATTTACTGTTTTTTTCTATTTTTGCACTATGAGCAAGAAATCATTCACACCTGTGCCTCCGATGGCTCAGCTGCCGGAACCGGAGGAAATCGACATTGACGCTCTGGTCGGGAGCTATGAATCCGGGGAAATCGACCTTATTTGCATTCTGGGGCCTACGGCTTCGGGGAAGACTCGCTATGCCGTGGAGCTGGCCCGGCGGATCAATGAGATTTCTCGACTCCTTTCAGTCGCTCGAAATGACAACGCTGTCATCTCGACCGGAGGAGAGAATCTCCGGAGTGGAGAGATCTCCAGAGTTGAGATAATTTCAGCGGACTCAAGACAGGTGTACCGCGGAATGGACATAGGCACCGGAAAAGACCTCGACGAATATGGTGAAATCCCGTACCACCTGATTGACATTGCCGATGCCGGCAGCAAATATAATATTTTCGAATATCAAAGGGACTTCGAAAAGGTATATGGAGAAATCCGTAAAAGAGGCAACATCCCTCTGCTCTGCGGAGGATCGGGACTGTACATTGAAGCTGCAACACGCGGCTACTCACTTCCCGAAGTGCCGGCCAACCCTCAGCTCAGGGCAGAACTCGAAAAAGAAAGCACGGAAGACCTCGTGGCAAGGCTTGCCAGCCTGAAGCCGCTTCACAACACCACGGACTACGACACGCGCAAAAGACTCATAAGATCCTTGGAGATAGCCATTTACGAATCAGAGCATCCAGTCATCAGGACTACCTGTCTTCCAAAGAACACCTATTATATAGGTACCCTC
The DNA here is from genome assembly GCA_022774085.1 of Bacteroidales bacterium. Taxonomy (GTDB): domain Bacteria; phylum Bacteroidota; class Bacteroidia; order Bacteroidales; family UBA932; genus Cryptobacteroides. The sequence continues at coordinate 6,720 of JALFNZ010000061.1, read as the reverse complement.
GTAAGCCGGGATGTCCGGAATGAAAGGATTGACCGCCGTCTCGATGCCAGGCTCCGGGAAGGCATGATTGATGAGATAAGGGGGCTGCTCGAAGGAACCCACCCGGCAATAGTTCCTGACAAAAATGGAATCAGGCAGCCTGTTCGGGCGGAAGACCTGATTTATTATGGTCTTGAATATAAATTCGTTACGCTATACCTCACAGGACAGATAAGCTACGAAAAAATGCGAACTGACCTGGCGACAGCCATACATCAGTTCGCAAAAAGGCAGATGACCTGGTTTCGCGGGATGGAGCGCAAAGGCATCCGGATCCACTGGGTCCAAGTCTGACTATTTCTTGAATTTAACGATTTTATTGGATTCCACGACTTCCTCCACTGTGAGTGAGAACTTATCCAACCATTTCTCACCAGCTTTGACGCTATCCCACTCTTCCATTGAAAGCACCTCAGGATCAAAGATATATATAACAACTTCATCCTGCGGATGGTAGGTCTCCAAAGCCGATTCAATGCCATCGTTGGTCACATAAACATCGAAAGAAGTCTTGGGATCCAGGGAAATCAGAGAACTCTCAGCCGGTTTCTTGTCAGGAAGCTCCCCTGCTCTTTCACATCCTTTGTCCCCATGCTCCGGGATATACCAGACTGTATTGAAAGGACTGTCGTTGGCAAGGGTCAGCACATATTGACGGTTTTGTGAAGGTTCTGACACATAGTCCGGATGTTTGATGCATGATACCGCCATCAATGACATCAGGATAATTGCTGAATTTATAATGTGTTTCATGATTTATCTGTGGTTATGACGTGATACATTCCTGTTCCAACCTATGTTCCATCCTATGCCGATATTGGCGTTGATGACTGCAATAGGGAGTGTAGCAGACCAGCTCTGAGCAGTATCCGGGTCTGTCACATAACAGCCTTTCATATTGTATTCAATGAGTGCCTGTGACCAATTTTCCGGTTCATAAGCTGGCTTGTATTGCATTTCGGTACATCTGTAGCCGAGCTTACGATTGTGAATGCACTTGACAGAACATTCGATGGAGAAGAAGAAATGCGAAGCAACCGAATATGTCAGCTGAAGTCCGGCAAAGCCTGAAAGGCAGTTGAGGTCCGGCTCACCATTGTCTGACATTATATAGTCCGGTCTCGAAGAAATGATTGAATAATTGTAGTTTGTTGCAAGGGAGCCTTCCTTTCTGTTATAACGGTCATAGCTGAAAGAGTACATGTCAAAATTTGATACTCCCACACCCAGTCTCGGTCTGAGGCTGAATTTATCGAAATCATATCTGAAAACCACTCCCGCAAAAAATGAATTCACACAGTGGTTCATGGCATTGCTGGATGAGGTAATGTCATATTTGTATCTGTCTCCGTCCGCATTGTTGACAGCCCTGAAATAATCATTCATTTCAGCATCGCCGCCATCAAAGGAATAAGAGCCGAAAATACCCAGATGCTTGCCGAAAAAGTAAGAATATCTCATCATGAAATTGCCGCCGGAAGTCGCTCCGTAACCCTTGCCGGCATCTCCTTTGACGGAATATGGCATGGTTGAAAAACCTGAATGCAGGTCAATCGTACTGCCGAAAGCATAGCGCAAGTCTGTTTTTGACCGTTTCTGCGCAAAAGAAAGCGCGGTGGAAAGCAGCATGACTACAACCACCGCGAAGGTCTTGAATCTGTGCATATCTATTCATTTTTACCGTCAATAGATGCACAAAGGAGCAAATATGTTGCAAAACGGGCAAAAAAAGCATCAGTGCACCTGGACTGCGAATGCCTGGTGGTTCTCATCTTTCCACCTGTCCTCGTCCCATTCCGGACTCAGATATTCTCCCTGATGGTCGATGGTGAATGCCAGATAAGTGATATTGTAGCCCTGGGCAAGAAAATGCCTTTCATAAAAAGTCTGCACTTCAAAAAGAGCTTCAACAGATTTCTCTCCGCAAACCGACTTCAGTTCGCTGTTCATAATACCTTCTTTATCAGCATTATAAATATCTGTACCACAGGCCAATATCTTCAGGTCATTCTTCAGGGCCATGGCCTTGGAATACTCGTGGAGATAGCGGCTGTCAGTCTTGAGGTTGATAATTCCGCCCTCCTTGAGGAAATTGCGGTAACGGTTCATGAACAGCGGTGAGGTAAGCCTCTTCTTTTCCCTTCCGATCTGAGGATCGGCAAAGGTAATCCAGACTTCGGATATTTCTCCCGGTGCGAAAAGCGACTCTATGAATTCTATCCTCGTGCGCAGGAACGCAACATTGCGGATATCATTCTCTTCCACGAACTTTGCGCCCTTCCAGAGCCTTGCACCCTTGATGTCCACTCCTATGTAATTGCATGAAGGATTGCGCATTGCAAGGTCCACCGTATATTCACCCTTGCCACAGCCCAGCTCCAGGACAATAGGATTGTCGTTTCCGAACATATCCCTGCCCCAATTGCCTTTCAACGGATGGTCGCACCCCAGCACCTGGTCCGTAGAAGGCTGGACCATGCATCGGAATGTCTCGTTTTCCCTGAATTTCCTGAGTTTGTCTTTTCCCATCAGCGGTTTATTTTCATTATCAGCCCCATACCCCTCAGACCGTCAACCGGCGGTGGAGTGATATAAATCTCCCATTTCCCGCATTCAGACGGACGGGAGGCTGACCTGTAAGTTTCACAAAAGTCATGAACGGACATATTCCCTTCCTCAAATGAGGAAACGGGAACATAAACAGTCTCGGTATATTCCTTTCCGGAAGGAGAAACCATATCAATTTTCAAAGGAAAGGAACGTATAGTCTCAAACCTGCGGCCGGAACAGTCTATTCTGGCAAAGATGGAGAAGTCATAGGTTGACATGGTGTCGGACATATCCGCCACGAAGGCCAGACGTCCGGCGCTGTCTGTCTTGCTCACAGGCACATAAGTTTCCACCGATTCCGGAGAGGAACAGGACGGGAAAGCTGTCAGGGCAAGCAACAGGGCAAGGCACAACGACACTATGTCAAGCCTTCTTTGACTTGTCATCTTTTTCATTCTGGAGTGACTGTTTCGGGCGTTTCTTTTTCTTTCTTCTTTTGCGTGATTCATCAAACCGGGTGATGCTGTCATCACCAACAGCCGTGACAAATTCAGGAGCAGTCGGTTCCGGCTCGGTCTGAAGGGATTCCGGCTTAACGCCATTCCTGTTCATCTTGATGATTTCCCTTACTTCGGAAGCATCCAATGCATACAGATTTGACAAAGAAGAAGGATCGTATGAGAAATACATTATTTCCTTCAGGATGTCCGTCTTCATCAGATAGGCAAGTCCGTCTTCAAATTCGAGAGGTCCGTTGACCTTCGGTATCCTGGTCTGGGCATCCATGTAGGCCGCAGTCTCGTAATTTAGACAGCATTTCAGCTTGCCACACTGACCGGCAAGCTTCTGTGGATTGAGAGAAAGGTCCTGGCAACGTGCAGCAGAGGTGGTTATGGACTGGAAACTTGAAATATAGTTGGAACAGCACAGTTCCCTTCCGCATACTCCAAGCCCTCCGATCAGGCCGGCCTCCTGCCTTGCTCCGATCTGCTTCATCTCTATCCTGATGCGGAACTCATCTGCAAAGACCTTGATGAGCTGGCGGAAATCCACGCGTCCGTCGGCAATATAGTAGAAAATTGCCTTGGTTCCGTCTCCCTGGAACTCCACATCACCGATTTTCATTTCCAGACCGAGCTCAGCTGCAATCTGGCGCGAACGTATCATTGTCTCATGCTCACGCGCGATGGCTTCCTGCCACTTCTCGATGTCAAAAAGCTTGGCCTTGCGGTATATCCTTTTGAATTCAAATGTCTCCGGATTGATTCTCTTGCACTTCATCTGACGTGCCACCACAGGGCCTTCCAAAGTCACGATTCCAAGATCGTGTCCGTTGGCAGCCTCGACAATCACCAGGTCACCTGTCTTGATACTCTGTCCCGAAGCATTGCGGAATATGGCCTTGCGGGTATTCTTGAAGCGGACTTCAAAATATTCCTTATACTGTTCCTGAGCTACTCCGGACAACCAGTCATAGACCTCAAGCTTGCAGCATCCCTGACGGTAGGTGCAATTGAGTTCCCCCGTATCCTCACGTTCCACGGTACATCCCCTGGAGCAGTCATATTGTTTTGATTCAGTCATATACTATCATTTAATACTCACGAACATACGGTTTACAAGGTCCGTGAAAACTATTTTTGAACTGACATTGCGGTCAATCAGCGCAACTGCCTTGTCGAGCTCCGGAAACACCTTGCGGCAGAATGCATTGCTGCAGGCTGATGCGGTTTTCTTGAAGAATTCCGTCATATTTTCGTCCGGCAGACACACAAGCTGATGCAGGTTTTGCTGAAGCAGGAAGATATTCCGCAAACAATCGGACACAAATATACAAAAAGCTTTCTGTTTCTCGCGAGACTCTCCTGCAGATATATTCTCCATACTCTCATACGCACCGAGCAGGTCCCCGGAAATCAAAGATGTCATTACGTCGCTGAATATATCCATGAATGCCGTCATTTCCTGATCTTCCTGAGCCGGAACCATGGCCCTGACCCGAGCCTTTTCCTCTTTGCTCAAAGGCATCACCCTTATGCTCTGGCATCTGGAGAATATGGTCTGGAGCACGTTTTCCGGAGAATGTGTGATGAAAAGGAAAAGCGTCTTTTCAGGAGGTTCTTCCACAAGCTTGAGCAGCCTGTTGGCTGTCTCCTGATTCATTTTTTCCGGAAGATAGAAGATGACAGCCTTATAACCATCTGACACAGAGGACAATGAGAGCTTTGTCAACAGATTCCTTGCCTCTGCCACGGCTATCAGTCCGTTCTTGCTTTCTATTCCTATGGCCTTCTGAAGGTCCGCCTCTGTAAAATATGGATTGGAACATGCAAGTTCCCTCCAGTATTTGATGTAGGACTCCGAAGTAGGCTTGTCATCGGACGACTTGGGGCCTTTGTTGACAGGGAAAACAAAATGCAGGTCGGGATGGATGAGTTTGGACATCTGGCGGCACGACGGACATTCACCGCATGAATCGGCATCCCTGTGGTCACGGCAGTTCAGATACTGGACAAAAGCAGTGGCAAGGGCAAAGGCACCGCATCCGTCATTCTCATAAAAAAGAATCGCATGTGGGACCCTTCCGCTGTCAGCCATCTGCCTGAGGGCATTGATGACCTCCTTGTTTCCTATGATATCCGAAAAGCGCATCTGTTCCTATTTATTCCTTATTGCGACATAATGTGCCAGGTCCGTCAGGCATTGCTTTTCGAAGGACTCCGGCATCGGTCTGAGGGCATCTACGGCCTTTCCGATATAGACATCAAGCATCCTGCATGCACCCTCGACACCATTGTTCGCTTTCACAAAAGCAATTATCTCTTCCCTGTATTCAGGATGGGCAGGTATTTCCTTTACCATTCCCCTGATGCGTTCCTGCTGCTCTGGAGCCACATTATCGAGAGCACAGAGCAAAGGCGCGGTTATCTTCTGTTCAAGGATATCCACTCCCAAAGGCTTGCCTACCATGGCATCACCGGAATAATCGAGAATGTCATCCTTTATCTGAAACGCGAGTCCAAGAGCAACCGCATAGTCCGACGCCGCCTTTTCAAGAATCTCCGAGGCACCTACCGAGACTGCTGCGGAAAGGCATGCCGCTTCGAACAAAGAAGCTGTCTTGCTGTATATTATCCTCAGATATGCCTGCTCATCCGTATCAACACTCACTGATTTCTGAAGCTGGAGCATTTCGCCTTCGGCAAGATCTCCGAGTGTCTTTGAAAAAATACGTATGGCCCTTATATCACTATCGGAAAGCAGAATCACATTCATAGCCTTCACAAGCCAATAGTCCCCCACCAGAACCGACACATTCGGTCCCATGAGGGCGTTGACCGTAGGGGCACCGCGTCTGGTATCACTTCCATCAGCGACATCATCATGAAAAAGGGTGGCATTGTGCAGCAATTCAGAAGCTGCGGCATATCTGATGGATGCATCTTCGGTTTTCCCTTCGGAAGAACATGCTCGTGCCACGAGCAGGGAAAGTACAGGACGCAATTGTTTCCCCGAATTGGACAGCACACTGTCATTCAGGGAATTAAGAAGGGCGATGTCACTGTTCAGGACATCGCCGATCATATCAGTTACAGCGACCCAGTCTCTGCCTAAATGTTTTTTAATAATTTGTAAATCCATCGATTAGAAGTAGAAGGCAAGAGAGAGGGTTACTCCTCCGAAGTTCCTGTCTTTGAATGCCTGAATAACCTCATTCTTATTCTCAGACAAGTTGGCATTTGCAAGTGAGCCGAAGTTCCAGTTATAGCGTGCGTTGATCTGGAATCTCCAAATGTCAAGACCCGCTCCAAGACCAACTCCGTATTCAACACGATTCAGGTCCGTCCAGTCCTTGATGGAGTTGTTAAGACCATATCCGACGAATGGTGCGCACTCGACATAAGGGCGGCATATAATCAGATCCGGGCCCCACTGCAATGAGACAGGGACTTCCAGATAGCCGACATTCAGGTTTGATGCATCCTCAAGCTTTGCCCCCTTGACCTGATACAAGATTGAAGGCTGGAGGGCAAATCCGAGAGGAAGTCTGAATTTGAATGCCAGACCGGCATGGTATTGAGTAAGAGTGGAAGAATTCACCTCTTTCAATTTCTGTGTTGAAAAGGTTGC
>JALFNZ010000051.1 GCA_022774085.1 Bacteroidales bacterium | reverse complement strand
GCCCCGGTCCATCCGGTACCGGCATAAACCCGGCGGAGCGACAACATCAGATACAGGACAGTCACAGCATAGAAGGCAAAATCAATCCAGGCATTGTTGCAGAAATGGGTCACCACCATCTTCAGGACGATGAACATTTCCACAAAAGCAGCAAAATGAAGGGCAAAGACGAAATGCTCCATGAACGGCCGCTTCTTGCGCAGGTTGAAAAGTTGCACCACCAGGCCCAGTACAGGGGTCATCAGAAGGATAAAAATCGGAAGATAGGTCTGAATCAGGCTGTTAAGATCTGAGGACAACACCGCATTTGTCTGGTCATCGGAGATATTTGTGGAAGGTTTCAGGAAAAGAGCCACTATCGCAATGACTATCACCAGCATGAACATGTTCATTTTCAAGGGATGAACATAACTGTTGATCCTGCCTTTGAAAAACTCCTGAGTAAGCCTGCCCGGATGAATGACCATCTCCTTGAGAGTGGGAAGAAGGCGGGTATCAAGCTGGAAGGTATTGGCCAGATACTCCATCAGAAAGCTCCAGAACGATTGATTCAAATCCGTTGTTTTCTGACCGCAATTGTGGCAATATGGTCCCTGAAGAGGGGTGCCGCAATTCTTGCAGACCTCCTGCTCAACAGGTTGTACATCAGGCATTGACATGATTTCACGTTAAGAATTAATACTTATACCAGATTATTAATGGAAGCCTCCATCCTGCTGGCATCTTTTTCCGTAAGGATGCCGTCTTCAGCCAGAAGATGAACGAATTTCTTCTCATTGGAAAGAAGCATCCTCGTGGCCTTGTCAGTCATCGCCTTGCAATGAAGCTCAGGATAAGCATCAGAGAATTTGTGAAGATAGCTTTCTGTATTGGCAATATTCTCCTGAATCTCCCCCACCAACTGCTTGAAAATCGCGTCAGCACGGTCCCTGAAAGCATCGTATCTGCGGAAATCCTGAATTTCCTCGAGCGAATCACGCTGCATGGCCAGAAAAGCTCCACCAAGGTCGAACAGACTTATTATCCTCGTGGAAATGCGTTTTTTGAAAAGTTTCCTTGTCCACTCATGAGCGATGATATATTTCATCATTGCCCCACCCTCGAAACGCATGAAGACCAATTTGCGTTCATTAAGAGGCAGGGCACCATTGCTGTCAAAATGCCTCTCTTGAGAATTAGTCAGAAGCCTGAATGTCTGGGTGGTGATATTGCCCTCGGCATGTAACTGCCTGATAACCTGCACTTCAGTAGCATACAGGCGCATGCGTATATTCCTGAGCAACTCCTCATCAGTGCAACCGCTGATGTCCGGAGCCTGCTCCGCCTCAGGCAAAAATTTCCTGACAGCATCCCAGTCCACACCATTGAGGGACTCACGTCTGCTGATTTTTTCGAGATAAGCCTCAGAATCCTCACATACCCTCGAACGCACACTGTAATCCACGAAAGACTCAGCCTTGCTGACAGCTGTAAGTCCCAGTTTTTCTAGCAGTTTACGGATAGTGGTGGCATTGACGGTCAACGTCAGGGTCACTACACCTGCCGTCATCAGAAGAATCTGGTCACGGATATCCTGAGGTATGTTCAAAGTATATGAAACCAAAAGCGCAAGAGCCAGTCCAAGGGCTCCTCTGAGACCTCCCCAACTGAGAATAATCGCCTCCCTTCGGTCAATGCCATATCCTACCCGCTTCATGATAGGGTAGAAGGCAAATATCACGAGAGTACGAATCAGGTTGACTCCAAGATACACCCCGACAGTAATAAGAAGACTGACAGGAGTAATGGCAACACGAGAGGCGATGATAATGCCTACCATGATGAATACCAAAGTGTTGGCAAGATAGGCGGCGAGTTCCCAGAAATGCTCGGTGAACTCATTCGCACGCGGACTGAAAACCGGCTTTCCATGATAGGTCACGGCAAGACCGAATGCTACCAGAGCAATCACACCCGATACATGAAGATATTCCTCTGCGGCAAGGAAGGTAAGATATGCAGAAATAATAAGAATACTGTTCTGAACTGTAGCATCACCTTTCACCCTTGTAATGAACCAGATAGCAAGACGCGCCACCACATATCCAAGGCATGCGCCTCCTGCTACGACGAGGGCGAACTCAGCAACGGGAGACTCGAAAACGGATGAACTTCCAGCAAAAGTCCCGAAAAACAGCATGAAAAGCACGATGCCGGTTCCATCGTTCAGAAGCGACTCCGCATCCACAAGGGTTGAAAAGCGTTTGCTTGTATTCAATTCCTTCAGCAGAGCCACGACAGCGACAGGGTCGGTAGCACTGATCAGGGCACCGAACATAAGGGCAAACGTCCAGTTCCACCCCGAGAATTCGGGAACCCAAAGAGCTATGAGCATCATCAAGCCACCGACAAGGAACATCGAACAGATGACTCCCGGCACAGCAAGCAGGGATGCATTGGCAAAAGTCTTGCGGAAAGTGTGGATATCCAGCTCATAGGCAGCATCGAAAATCAGCACGGGCAGGAAAATATACAGGATAAGATCGGGATTGATATTCCCCACCGCCTGAACGGATTCATGAAGAAGACCGGCTCCGTCAAGCAGTCCGCATCTGTTCAGAGCCCCCACAATCAGTCCGAAACAAAAGAGGCCGACAGTATAAGGGAACTTCGTTCCACGAAGAAGAAACTTGATAATTGCTCCCGCAAGAAGTGCCACAATCACAAAGGCAACCGGGGATATTGCTGCTACATTTTCCATAATGAATGCAAAATTACAATTCCCACCGGAAACTCCCTAAAAAATCGTCAAAAATTCCAAAGCATCAATGTCAGACACCGTACTTCTGACAGGCCTCGCGGTAAGTGTCGAGGCTTCCGATATCGAATCGCAGGTTCTGCCCTGTTCCAGCCATCGGCCAGGCATGCATCACTGTATGCTCGCACATATAGTGAGCAAGGTTGCCAGGCGCATCCTTCCCGCAACCATTCCCGACCGAACTGCGCACCAGATCAAGATCCTTCTTCAGATAAATATAAAACGGAGGCACTGCCCACGTGCTCTTAGGCTCGGCTGGCTTCTCTGCCATCTCAAGCACCCTATAGTCCTCGTCCAGCACCACGACACCCGTGCGCTGAAGCTTCGCCAATTCCTTCTGC
>JALFNZ010000050.1 GCA_022774085.1 Bacteroidales bacterium | reverse complement strand
GAATAAAACAACTCAACCTATCATAAAATTAAGAAATATTACTACATTTGCATATTATATGATATGTTAAGCATTCATTATGGGCAAAAGTACTATGGCAACACGTCTTCCGAGAAGATTGGAAGAAAATATGAAGATTGTAGGCGAGCAGATCAAGCTTGCCAGACTCAGACGTAACCTCAGCAGAGCGCAGGTCGCTGAACGCGCTATGTGTTCTGAACTGACCGAAGCTCGAGTTGAGAAAGGAAGTCCGACAGTAGCTATCGGAATATATCTGCGCGTCTTGTATGCCTTGCAGCTTGAAGACGACATATTATTCATTGCTAAGGAAGACAAGTTGGGCAAGGAACTCCAGGATATAGCCATGATTAACCGCGAACGAGCATCTAAGAAGTAGTGGATATGGACAAATTATATGTATATGCAGATTTCAATTGGCTGGAGAAGCCGATGCTAGTCGGAGAACTCGGATACGAAAGTATCAGGGGTTCTCATAGTTATTCCTTCAAATACTCTCAGGAGTGGCTTAGCCGTCATGCTGGTATAATTCTGAGTGAAGACATACGAAACTATCTAGGCGTTCAGTATACACAGCCTGGTAAAGAAATCTTCGGATGCTTTTCGGACTCACTTCCTGACAGATGGGGAACAACTCTCCTGAAAAGACGAGAACAGACCTTAGCAAAAGAAGAAGGAAGACCAGTACGAAACCTCACATCATTCGACATGATTATGGGAATCGAAGATGAATCCCGAATGGGAGGGTTCAGATTTTCGAAATCTCCCGATGGCCAGTTCATAAATACCTCGGATAAGCTTTCTGTTCCACCAATCATCAGTCTGCGAGAGCTAATTGCTGCCAGTCATGCAATTGAAGAAGCAGAAGAAAAGGGCCTCCTAGTGGACCAGAAATGGATATACCAACTCCATAAACCAGGAACATCACTTGGTGGAGCAAGACCAAAGGCTAATGTCATTGACGAGGACGGACTCATGAAAATGGCAAAGTTCCCTTCTCGTAACGATACCTTCGATGTAGAACTTTTGGAACACATTGCCCACGTCCTGGCCAAGAATGCAAAAATCAATGTAGCAGAAACTCGAGCTGTCAAAGTAGGATCTCAGTATCATACTCTCCTATCAAACAGATTCGATAGGACCAATGACGGTAGACGCATTCATTACGCATCGGCTCTGACTATGCTTGGTCTTAAAGATGGAGATGGCTCCGAAGATGGCTACGGATACCTTGATATCGTTGACTTCATAATCCGCAACTGCACAGATGTCGAGAAGAATGTAAGAGAGTTATATCGCCGTGTCGCATTCAACATCTGTATCGGAAACTCAGATGATCATTTCCGTAATCATGGTTTCCTGCTTACGGCGAAAGGATGGACATTGGCTCCGGCATTTGACTTGAACCCTACTATCAACAGATATCAGGGAATTATGATTACCAGAGACACCAACGAATCAGATCTTGATGCCCTATTAAAAGCTGCAGAGGATTATTTCATCCCTAAAACTGAAGCCGAGGAAATCATCAAGAGCGTCAAGGATGCACTTAAAGATTGGCCGAAAGTAGCCAAAAGACTGGGCGCTCAAGAAAGAGACATCAATCTCTTTAGTCAAAGATTCATTACTGAATAACGACTCTTTCCATTTTGGAAACTGTCAGTAAACAGCAAAAGTGGTATGTGCACATTATACATACCACTTTGCGTTACATTGATGTATACGTATCAATATTTAAGAGACAAACTTCCAATTATGGAAGTATCTTTTCACAAAATATATATACATTTGCGAAATATTTTGTTTAAAAAGCCAGGCAAGGAGGGCTTAATTGAGTAGTTATGAAAAGAAAATTCAATCACATAATTTCCTTAGGTTCCTTCTGCGGTGTCGCCATGGAACTTGAAAAGAAAGGCTTGCGGCCTGCGTCTTACCCTTTTGATTGGCTTATTGACGATGAATTCGACAAGGTTCTTGCATTGATGGAGAACAATTTCAAGGATTTTCTTGATCCTGCATCCATGTCACGGGAGAACAGACCTGATGTATATTTCAATTCAAAGGTCAATGTCCATTTCTATCATGATTTCAACGCAATTGATCCTTTGGAAAGCCAGATTCCCATCCAACAGAAGAAATATGGCAGGAGGATAAAAAGATTATATGATGATATCCGCCAGCCGACTCTATTTATACGATATTGCAAAACATCTGAGGATGAAGCATTTATCAACAACAATAAAGAAGAAATATTGAAGTTCCTCCAATCATACAATCCAGAGAATCAGATACTTTATATCATGTCATCCCAAACCGGTAATTCAATGTCTATAGACAGTTCCGGCAGTGGCATTTGCATGATCAGACAACCGAAAAATGATTTCGTGAGGAATTGGATTGACGTAGTTCCGGGTCTCAGGCACCATTTATATTCGGTCACAGGGCTCAGTCGCTTCGAAATTCTCAAGAATATATTCCTTTGCTACAAAAAAAAGATAGTCAGGAAAATTATCTATTGCAACCCATAAAAAATAACGGAAGCAAGTGTCAGAGACCTCAGCAATCTTCAAGATGCCCAAAAAGAAAAACTCCCGTAATCATTTAGACTACAGGAGTTTATCATATATAAAGTAAATCAGATTAACAAACTTCGTTTGTTTTCCTCCTTCGCACCTCGGCAAAACAAGCAAGCTTGATTGCACTCGGTTTGTCGTCGGTTACTTATTAAGAGCAGTAGCAACGTCAACAGCACAAGCAACGGTGCAGCCTACCATCGGGTTGTTACCTATGCCGAGGAATCCCATCATCTCAACGTGTGCAGGAACTGAAGATGAACCTGCGAACTGTGCGTCTGAGTGCATACGGCCCATGGTGTCGGTCATACCGTAAGAAGCAGGACCAGCTGCCATGTTGTCCGGATGGAGTGTACGGCCTGTACCACCACCTGATGCAACTGAGAAATAAGGCTTGCCTGCGAGGACACGCTCTTTCTTGTATGTGCCGGCTACAGGATGCTGGAAACGGGTTGGGTTGGTAGAGTTACCTGTGATGGAAACATCAACACCCTCTTTCCACATGATTGCAACACCCTCGCGAACATCGTCAGCTCCGTAGCAGTTAACCTTTGCACGTGGGCCGTTTGAATAAGCGATGCGGCGAACTTCCTTAACCTCACCTGTGTAATAGTCAAACTGAGTCTGAACATAAGTGAAGCCATTGATACGTGAAATGATCTGTGCAGCGTCTTTTCCGAGACCGTTGAGGATTACGCGGAGAGGCTCCTTACGTACCTTGTCAGCCTTAGCTGCAATCTTGATGGCACCTTCAGCAGCTGCGAATGACTCGTGACCTGCGAGGAATGCGAAGCATTTTGTCTCCTCACGAAGAAGCATT
>JALFNZ010000047.1 GCA_022774085.1 Bacteroidales bacterium | reverse complement strand
TCCCCTGCTACCGTAACCTTCGAGGGTGAGGGTGGTACTATCAATGTTGCAGTTACAACCTCATCTGAGACATTCTCAGTTGAAACCGGTGCTGACTGGCTTACTTATGAGGTAAACGGAAAAGAGATAGCCCTTACTGCAACAAACAACAATACCAAGGCAGAGCGTTCAGCCACCGTTACCCTTATGGACGACCATTCTTCTTGCAAGATTGAGGTCGCTCAGCAAATCGGTTCTCCGGTTGCCGGATACAAGGCTCTTGCCTCTGCTTCGATGGATTATGCGGGAACTCAGATGTATATGTTCAGCAAACCTCTCACAGAGGATTATGGCGGAATGGCCTTCCTTAATTTTGTGGATATGGATGGAAACAGTCTTGACATTCTGATTTACACTCCTTTATATCTTACCGCCGAAGAGGTGGAACTTCCTGAAGGTGAATACACCGCAGGCGAGGACAAGATGCTTGAGTTCTATGCCGTTCCATTTACATGGGTGCCTGGATCTGAAACGGTCCTCCCTTCGGAAGATGAATCAGAAGAAGATGAAGTCATGACTTTCGGTTCAATCTTTAATTCCATAACAGAAGACCATGCTCTGTTGGTATCTGGTGAGATGGAAATCAAAGATGGAGTCATAACCATTGATATGAAGGATGCATCTGGCAAAGAGTATAAATATGCCTATGAAGGCGAAGTTGAAATCACAACTGAGGGGGCAACCTATCCTTCTGATAAAGAAGACCCTACACAGAATATCTTCCAGATTACCTGCTCATACAACGGCCTCAATGAAGCTGGTGCTCTTTCAATGACTCTTATGATTTTTGCCGGTGAAGACAGGATGAATCCTAACATCAGCATGTTCAATTTCTATATGTCTGCTGCAGAATTCAGTGATACAATGGATCTTTCCGGGGAGTACATGCCTGCCGAGACAGATGCTGACAAGGGCAAGGCCGGTACTGTCGATCTTGGATATATGGTGGATATGGATGGTTTCTCCTTCCCGATGGGTTCTTCAATTATCTTCAATAATGGCGATATGTGGGCCGCTGACGGTTTGGTATCTCTCATCCTTACCAAGGAAGAATCCGGTGAATACTCCATTATGGCTTCGATGGCTGATGCCACATTTACAACTATGTACATGTTCATGCCTCAGACTACATTCCCAATCTATATTGAGGATGCTTCGCAGGGAGTTGATTAGCCTGTCATCTCGACTAAGCGAAGATATCTTGACATCTCGACTAAGCGAAACGCATAGAGAAATCTGATTCAATTAAAACAATATCACTCAATGAATAAACTAATGACAGCCGTCATGACGGCATTGCTGCTTGTAGGTTGCGCCTCCCACAAACAGGGAGGCGAGCCTTCAGTATTCGAAGGCAGATTCATCGGATATTCTGGAGAATTTGTCGAATTCTTCTATATCGGTGATGACGGTGAATATCTGGAGGTGCCGATTAATGTTGCTGAAGACGGAACATTCCGTGACACTGTAAACCTTGGTGCCGATTATTACGACGTGGCACTTTTTGCTGACAAATTCATGTTCAGGATTTGTTTCGAGCAAGGCAAACACTATCTTGCAGAGTTCGACCTTACTACCGGCTCCGAGACAGATTTCCGTTTCTTCGGAGAAGGGGAGAAGGAGAATATCTTCCTTTCGCATTACTGGAGCACCTTCTGTGATTTGGAGAATATCGTAAAATCCTGTGCATCAAGTACATCCTTTGAGGAGTATCTTGCCAATATAGAGAAAGTGTCCTCGCCTTTGGAAGAGGAATTGCATTCGATTGACAATCGCGGCTTTGTTAAATATTATGAGGCAGACATCAATCGTCTGAAAGCATCATATCAGAATTATTATTCTCTTCTCAGAATCAATGAGAGCGGCATTTATGATCCGGAGAAATCCTATCTTAATTCACTGAAACTGACTCATGAACTAAGTGATGAGGGTTTCAAGAAGATGATTACTATTTTTTCTTCTTATGCTCCATTCTTATATCCGGACATCAATCTTTCTGAAGCGATGAAGGCAATTGCCGATTTTGGAAACAATAATCAAAGGAAGGAATATGCTGTTGCTGCTCTTATCAAGGCTTATGTCGATGCAAGCTGCAACGACAGGCTTCCGGATGCTTACGAACAGTATAAGAAAATGGTCAGCAAACCTGATTCAGACCTTTGTACCCAGATTGAGAATGCCTTGACGTTGGGAGAGGGTGCCATAGCTCCTGAAATTGAATTTGAGGATATTCAAGGGAAGAAATTCAATCTTTCCGCTTTTCGCGGGAAACCGCTGTATATCGATCTCTGGGCTTCATGGTGCCGTCCTTGCTGCGCAGAGATTCCATATCTTGCAAAACTTGTTGATGCGCTCGGCTCAGACCCGGAGATTGTATGCATAAGC
>JALFNZ010000026.1 GCA_022774085.1 Bacteroidales bacterium | reverse complement strand
TTTTCTTCTGAACACCATAACCGACAACCACAACTTCGTCAAGAAGTTCGTTGTCATCTTCAAGTATGATTTCCATATCGGAAGCTGCCGCTACATTCACAGTTTTGTAACCGATGCTTGAAACTGCGAGAATTGCTCCCTGTGGAACATTGAGTGAGAATGTTCCGTCAATGTCGGAAATGACACCATTGTTAGTACCAGTCTGGATGACCGATGCTCCGATGACAGGAATTCCCTTGGTGTCCTTTACGACACCGGAAGCCGTCACTTGCTGAGCCATCGCACTTACAGAAGCTGCAATCAGAGCCGCCGTAAGGATAACTTTTCTAAAAAGACTTTTCATTGCTAATTTGGTTATTAAAGTGTTAGGCAAAGATATGCAATGATATTCGGGAGGCCTTTTCACTATTATCCAAGAGTTTTAAATATTGTCCGATTATTTTTGATGGCTTCCAAAGTCCGAAAATCTCCGATTATTTATATTAATATTGTAAAAAAATACACACACTATGGAAAGGATATTGTTTTCATTGATTGCCGCAGCAACATGCATCATTGCTTCAGCTCAGCAGGCACAGCCATCTCTTGCAGACTATTTTTCGAAACTGACAGAACGCGAGGATGTCTATTGTTTCAGAGGCAAACTGGCCGACATCCATGGCAGGTTCAACAATCCGGGACCCGTCTTCATCATTTTCCCCGATAGCCGCACAACTCATGAAGAAGCTGAAAAAATGATTGAGGAATGCGGTATTAAACAGATAGTAGATGACTATACCGGCTCCATTTTCTTCTTCAATCCTCTGGCCAAAGAATATGACAACAAGGCAGACTTCGAATCCTACCATGGCTTCATCGACCGCATGAGAATTGCATTCAACATCAAAGTGATTGGTATCGGAAGAGGTGCCACTTTCGTGAATGAAACCATTGCAAGGAAAGCAGGCAATGTCGCCGGCATAGTGAGCATCGGTGGAAAGGCGTCAAAGAAAGCCCTTGAAGGTGAATCCCCTGTACCTGCATATATTACAGGAAAGAATGCACGCAAGACTGCTGCTTCATATATTGTCAGGAATGATGTCGAACTTGCTTCATCTGAAGGCTCGAAGAGCCTGTATGTAAACAGGAATGAGCCGCTGATAAGGGTGGTCGTGAACCAGAGCGACGAAATAGACCTTGCAGAAGCGATTGCAGACGCATGGGACAGCGTTCTGAGCTGGAACTACCGTTTCAACAACTACAAGCACACCTGGTATACTGGTGAATCATACTGCGAACATGGTGATTCGGAATTTGAGCCATTCATCATGTTCGACCGCCTTGGCATCACAAGGAACGTTTGTACGGAAAACCTCAACGGAACGGGCGATTTCCTCTGGTATGAATACATCCCGCAAGCAGCCACAAATGCGGAGAAAGGCACTGTACCTCTTGTGGTCCTGCTACACGGAAACAACAACGACCCCCGCACCCAGGCAGAAACTTCCGGATTCCTCCCTATCGCATCACGCGAGGGCTTCATCGTCGCTGAATTCGAATGGCAGGGCAACGGATGGACTCCGATGGGCCATGACGGCATTGAGACGACAATTTATGAACTGTTCAGAAAATATCCGCAGATAGACCGTTCAAGGGTATATTGTGAAGGCCTTTCTGCTGGAGCATTCAACGCAACGGCTCTGGGCATAAAGAAAACGCATATCTTCGCCGCCGTTGGATCCCAATCAGGCGGAATCATGGTTGAAAACCGATTTGGTTCATGCAAGGAGACCCTTTTCGATGAGGCAATCCTCAAGAGTGAAGGCTGCGACATGCCGTACTTCTCGATTTCCGGCTCGGATGACGAAATTGTCGTATTCCCTAAACCGGGAGAAACTGGACCAAACAGAGTTCTTCTTTCATGGCAAGCATATCAGATTCTGAATAATCTCCCATATATCGAGACTCTCGACTTCTCAATAGACAAGGACTTCGGAATGAAGCTTGAAAACAGAAGACGCGAGGACACCAACAAAGGCATATCATATGAAATCGGTGACATGACCAAGAACAATATTCCCCTTATAAGATATGTCGTCGTGGATGGATACGGTCATTGGAACTTCCAGCCGGGAGCAGAACTCATGTGGAACTATTTCAAGATGTTCTCACGTGATTATCAGACCAAGAAGCTGATTTATCATGAATAGTCAGAAGGCTTCACGCCGAATTGTTTCTTGAAAGATACGGAGAAATACGACAGGCTTGAAAATCCGGTCATGTCGGCAATCTCGGAGAGATTGTACTTCCCGCTCTTGATCAATTCGGCAGCACGGTTGAGCTTATATTTCTTGAAGAATGAATTCGGGGTCTCATTTATGAGGCCCTTGAATTTATAATACAGTTTGGAACGGGATATCTTCAGAGCATCCGCAACAACATCAACATTCAGTTCGGCTGAATTCAACTGCTTCTCCATCAGCTCATACAAACTTTCAAGAAACAGCCTGTCATGAGGTGAGAGATCCTTGTCCGGAATGTCTGAAACATCAGTAGTCTGACTGATCCTGTTCCTAAGTTTCTCCCTGTTGGAAATCAGGGTTTTGGTCAGAGTGAGCAGGTAAGCCGGGGCCACAGGTTTTACCACATAAGAATCAGCTCCGGTGTCAAGTCCACGAATCTGGTCATCAAGGGTGGACTTCGCCGACAGTATCATCACCGGAATATGACATGTCTCCATATTGTTCTTTATCTGCGAACAAAGGCCCAGACCATCGGTCTGCCCCGGAAGCATCACATCCGTTATAACCAGATCGGGACTCTGATACTTCAACTCGTTGGACGCATCATCCGCACTGTATTTCACCTTTACATCATAGTATTTTCCCAAAAGTGAATAAATGTACGAAGCCAGGTCCACATCATCCTCAACCAGCATGATTGCCGGACGGTTGCCATTGCCATTGCTGTTCGGACTTTCTACATATTCTTGATTCTCCGGCAGTTCTGACGGAAGCCCCTCAACGATAATCTCACCTTGATAATCAATGTCTGAAGCCGGTATCAGGAAACGGAAGCATGTACCATGCCCAAGCGGAGAGTCTCCGGCCTCCAGATGGCCATGGTGAAGTGTCGCAAGCCTTCTGGCATAATACAGGCCTATTCCGCTGCCAAATTCCTTTTCATTACCGGGAGTATTCAACCGCCTGTAACGCTCAAAGACTTCTTCCCTCTTATCTTCAGGTATTCCCAATCCAGTATCGGCTATACTTACCAGACAGAACTCTTCCGACTGTGAATCTATCTTGGCTCTGAACAGGTGCCCGGCTTGTTCCCTGGTGACAATCCCAATCGATGCCCTTATCATCGAGCCGGCTCCTCCCGGAGTATATTTCACGGCGTTAGACATGAGATTATTGATTATTTTTTCGAATTTGTCCGTATCCACAAGCATCGTCCTTCCGTCCATATTGTCCGATATTTCCAGAAGGATGCCTTTCTGTGTACAATTGTATTTGAATGGAGTTACATAATTCCTGAAAATAGTGGCAATGTCACAACGGCACAAGCTGAGGTTCAGGGCATCTGTCTCCAATTTGCTGAAGTCCATAATCTGATCCACAAGCTTCAGCATACGGTTGACGCTATTTCTGACAGTAGAAATGAGACTGCGGTTATAAGGCGTGTCCTCCAATTCTTCAGTAATCTCTGCCACGGGTCCGAGAATCAGAGTCAGAGGCGTCCTGAACTCATGAGACATATTGGTGAAGTATGAAACATTCATTTTGTTCAGATTCTTTTCATTCTCCTTTTCCTGGAGTATTCTCTTCTGTTCGTTTCTTTGCTTCCTGTAACGAAGATATGTCAGCAAGGACATGATGAACAACAGGCTTATCAGGAGTGGATAAATAATTGTCACCATGAGCCTTGATGTCAATATAGGAGAAGTCACATTTATGTCCAGACTTATGGAACTCCTGACTCTGGCACTCCTTCTGTCTCGGGCCTGAAGCACAAGGGTGTATTTCCCCTCCGGGATGTATGAGTAATGCACCATATAGTCTGAATGGACTTTCTGCCAGTCTTTGTCATATCCTTCCAGCATATACCAATAATCCAAAGGTCTGTCTTTTACAAAATTAGGATTACTGAAACTTATTCTCAATGAACTGGCATTTTTCGACAGATTGACTTCCGGAAGATGGTTCAAACTCTTTTCTATTATTCCGCCCTCGGCAGGATTCACCATTATTCCGTTCAAGAAGAGGTCATCGAAATGAAGTCTTGGCTCTCTCTGAATTTCATTAATATCGGGGTCAACTACAAACAAACCGCCGGAACTGCCGAAAAGCATATAACCATCTCTCAGCGCCAATGCGGCATGTGTCGTAAGTTCTCCCTCGATTATATTGTCTTTATTGGTAAAATGAAGAACATGTCCGTCGGTGTATTGATATAGTCCATTGGCTGTTCCCGCCCAGATGGATCCGTCAGAGGACTCAGTGAGGGTGAAAATGCTTTCGCAGGTAATTTCATCCATAGCTCTGAACACTCCCCTTTGCGGGTCGTATCTGAAAACTCCGTTTGAATTCGTTCCAAGCCAGATTTTTCCTGAGGCATCTTCCAGCATGCATGTAGGGTAGAAATTGAAATCTATCTTTGACTTGATGTCAAATGTATGACTTACCTGGAATGTCTGAGGATCAATTTCAAACACACCATAAAGGAATGCAAGCACCATAACCTTACCTGAAGAAGAAAGATGGAGTTCAGGGACGAACATAAAGCCGGATCCCACGTCCAGTCTTACACTCTGCATCTGAGAGGCACCGGAAGGAAGCACATAAATATTATGGGAAAATGTTGACAGCCAGACATTTCCAAAAGAATCCTCAAGAAACATCTCTCCTTTATGCGTAGGAAAGGAATACAACTCACGATATTTGATTATCTCATTGATTCTACCCGAGTTGGTCTGAGGATATCTTTCATTCTCCACCAGGACATGGCAACGGTTGGAAGTCGCCAACCACAGACGATGGCGGCTGTCAATGAAAACTGCAAGCGGCTGCAATTGAGTGAATCTTTCATAAGCAAGACGGCTTATCTTTCCTTTGTCAAAATCGCACAAGTACAGGCCATGACCCGAAGTGTTAACGAGAATTTGTCCTTCATTGACCTTAGAGAGACTTTCCACAGACACGCCCTTGTATGAATAGATTGGATTGGAAGTTGATATCTCGGTCAACACATTGGAAGGGACACAGGAAAAGCCGTTCTTTTCAGTACCGAACCAAATATTCCCGTCATTGTCGGGATATACATTGCTTGTCCCATATGGAGCATCGACCTGATTCAAATCTCCCGTAGCATAGTCAAATACAAAAACTCTGTTCTGGCGTGTAATTATATAGAAAGTTGTCTGATGTCCTGGATGAATGGACGTAACATCTTCCATACGGAACTCCCCTTCACGGGCAATACGGCCATGATAAAGCGGCATATTCAATTCCGTTGACCATATATGGAAGCCATCAGGACCAAAGGTGCAAATCACCGAATTGGGCAACAGAATCATTCCCGACACCTCTCTGCCCACATCTTCATACACCTGTTCCTGTTGAGCATCAGGAGTTTCTCTCCAATGGACACATCCCTGCGACAAATACCAAAGGCGGTCTGCCGGGTCGAAGAAAAAAGCATAGGCAGCCTTTCCATTGTCAAAGAAAAGCCGCCTTACAAAACAAGAGCGGTTCTTGTCATATTCCTGAATGATATCACCGGTTGAAAGGAAAAGCCTTCCATCCGAGGTCTCTGAAAAAGAATGAATGCACACTGACCTGTATTCGCTATGATCAAATTCAACCGGCACAAACTCGTCTCTTTCGTTCAGACGGGCAAGTCCGGAAGAAGTACCCACCCATAGGTTTCCCTGCTTGTCGTTGTATATTGACAATACAATATTGGACGGGAGAGAGCGGGGATTGCTCCGGTCGTTCAAATAATGGTGGAATGAATGTCCGTCATATCTGACAACTCCGCGTGAGAGCCCCATCCAGATATATCCCATATCATCTTCCTCGAAACAGGATACGGAACTGTTGGGAAGTATCTCAGTCACAGCATGGCTTTCCCAATCGAGCAAAACAACGTCCTCATCCTGCCTTTGACAACTTACCATCAAAGACAACAAAAGGAGCAAAATAAAGGGCATGTTCTTTTTCATGCCCCAAATATAAGTTATTTGCTCCGAACAACAATCTGTCCTTCTTTCACATCGACAAGAATTGTTGAGTCTCGGCGGACTGTGCCGTCGAGGATGCTTTTGGCGAGTAGGTTTACCAACTCTTTCTGCATCAGTCTCTTGATTGGCCTTGCACCATATGCAGGTTCATAGCCTTTCGTGCTCATATAATCCTCGAAGTTTTTCGTGAACTCTATGGTGACTCCGTTTTCAGACAGCTTACTCTGAAGGTCTGCCATCTGCATCCTGAGGATGTCACGTATGTCGGTCTGGCTGAGAGGCTCGAACATGATCACTTCATCAATCCTGTTAAGGAATTCCGGACGGACCGTTCTCTTGAGTACCTCAAGAACCTGTGAACGGCAGTCCCTCAGCTGGGATTCCCTTTGCGGACCTTCAGACGGAAGATTCTCCATGAAGCCCTGGATGATGTCGGCACCTACATTGGATGTCATGATGAGGATGGTGTTCTTGAAATCCACCGTACGGCCTTTGTTGTCGGTAAGACGGCCGTCATCAAGCACCTGAAGAAGGATATTGAACACATCCGGATGAGCTTTTTCAATCTCGTCAAGCAGAATGACAGAGTATGGTTTTCTTCTTACCGCTTCCGTGAGCTGACCACCTTCATCATATCCAACATATCCTGGAGGCGCACCTACAAGACGGCTCACTGAATGACGTTCCTGATATTCGCTCATATCAATCCTGGTCATCATGTTCTCATCATTGAACAGGAACTCTGCCAGAGCCTTTGCAAGTTCAGTCTTACCCACACCGGTGGTACCCATGAAAAGGAAGGAACCTATAGGCCTCTTTTCATTCTGAAGGCCAGCACGTGAACGTCTTACGGCATCTGCCACAGCCTCAATTGCCTGATTCTGGCCTACTACCCTCTTGTGCAGGGCATCCTCCATCCTCAGAAGTTTCTCCTTTTCGCTTT
Organism: Bacteroidales bacterium; assembly: GCA_022774085.1. GTDB lineage: Bacteria > Bacteroidota > Bacteroidia > Bacteroidales > UBA932 > Cryptobacteroides. Next base: position 5,232 of record JALFNZ010000026.1, on the reverse strand, counting down.
CAAGCATTCTTTTTACAGGAATGCCAGTCCATTTTGCCACCACTTCAGCGATGTCTTCAGGGGTAACGGCCTCCGTGATGATGGGATTCTCGATTGACGCCTGACGCTGCTGAAGCTCATCGATTTTCTTCTGGGCCTGGGCAATCTTGCCGTATCGAATCTCCGCTACTTTTCCGTAGTCACCAGCCCTTTCTGCATTATGAGCCTCTATCTTGTAGTCTTCAATCTGCTGGCGGGCATGCTGCAAGCCTGAAAGAATCTCCTTCTCTTCATCCCATTTCTTCCTCAATTCGTTCCTTTCCTCATTCAGAGACTTCAGTTCTTCCTTTAGCTTGTCCATTTTCAGAGAAACTCCTTCCCTTTTGATGGCTTCACGCTCAATCTCCAGCTGACGTATCTTGCTGTCAAGCTCGGCGATTGGCTCCGGTACGGAATTCATTTCCAAACGAAGCTTGGAAGCTGCTTCATCCACAAGGTCGATGGCCTTGTCCGGGAGAAACCTGTTGGTAATGTATCTGTGTGAGAGTTCAACCGCTGCAATCAGGGCATCATCCTCAATACGTACCTTATGGTGGTTCTCATATCGTTCTTTCAGTCCCCTGAGGATTGAAATTGATGCCGCAGGGGATGGTTCGTCCACCATCACCATCTGGAAACGCCTTTCAAGCGCCTTGTCAGTCTCGAAATATTTCTGGTATTCATCAAGAGTAGTAGAACCGATTGTCCTGAGTTCACCTCTTGCAAGTGCAGGCTTCAAGATATTTGAAGCATCCATAGCACCGGATGTACTTCCTGCACCGACAAGTGTATGAATCTCATCGATGAACAGAATGACTTCTCCGTCGCTGTCAACGACTTCTTTCACAACACCTTTAAGTCTTTCCTCGAATTCTCCCTGATATTTCGCGCCTGCTATAAGTGCTCCCAGGTCGAGTGAGTATATTTTTCTGCTTTTAAGGTTTTCAGGAACATCTCCGTCTACGATTTTCTGGGCAATTCCTTCAGAAATAGCAGTCTTGCCCACACCCGGCTCACCAACCAGAATAGGATTGTTCTTGGTCCTCCTGCTGAGGATCTGCAATACCCTTCTGATTTCCTCGTCTCGTCCGATGACCGGGTCAAGTTTGCCTTGAGCTGCCCTCTCATTGAGGTTCACGGCAAATCTGTTCAAGTTTTCAAATTTGTTTTCTGCCATATTCATTTCTCCTTTTGTACGCTCCGGATACACACGTCAGTACAAACACTTATAGCCGTCTGCTCCGAAGAACAAACGGCTATAAGTCAAATTGTATTCCAAATGTGCTTTATACTGACATTTTGTCAGTAAGGCGGTAATTACTCTGCTGGTGTCTCTGCAGGAGCTTCTGCAGGGTTCTCTGCTGATGGAATGGTAGCAGGGAATTCAGGAGCAGCTGTCTCAGTCTCGATTTTCTCAGTGTAGTCAATCTCGCGTGAACCTACATTGGTTGAGAATGAGGTAGCGATGGAAATGATAAAGATGAAAACAACAAGACCCCAGGTGATTTTCTCAAGGATGTCAGCTGTCTGACGCACACCGAATGTCTGGTTTCCTGCTGCAAAGTTGCTTGCGAGTCCGCCTCCCTTGCCGTTCTGGAGAAGTACAATCAAAGTAACCAGAACGCTTGCAAGAAGAACAAGCACAGTCAAGATTGTAAAAAGTACGTTCATATTAACTAATTGTTTATTTTTTCCAATTTTTCAATAAGGGTTGCAAAGTAAGCATTTTTTTCTGGATATGCCAAAATTAGTTTCGAATAAATTCGCTTTGCATGCTCATAATAACCCTGCTCCGCATAAATTCTGGCCAGAGTTTCCGTATATAGGTCAAAATCATCATCTTTGATGGAAGTTTCCAGGTTGTCACGGTGAGCCTTGGCGGCATATCTTGAGAACACATTGTCATCGGCTTTCTTGACTCTGTCATAATCTTCCTGGGTGAAGAAATCGCCTCCGACAACATGCACCCTTCTGTCTCTGATCACAGGTACATCAGCCTCCACGGCCCCTTCGGAAACCACCGCATTTTCATTAAGAAGCGATTTCACCAGGTCAGCCACATCGGCATCGGCCCAATCATTATCATCCGTATTCCTTGCCATACGATACAACTTGCTTCTGTCGCCCACATACATGGCGGCATCTGCCAGCTGGGCCAGGCAATCCCCTCCTCCCATGGCACTCATCCTACGGCAAAGTTCCTTCCTCGCCCCTCCGAACCACGGATAAAGGTTCACCACTCCGACAAGTTCGTCGAAATTCAGTTTCTTTATGTCAATGTAATTGTCCATAGACTTACCACTGGGCTACAGTTGCATTGAAAATATCTTCGCAGAGCTTCTCCACAATCTCGTCGCAAAGCTCAGCCTCCTTCGAATCAAGGGAAAGAGAGGAGTCAAAGTCGGCATAAGCAGAGAAAGATTTGTCATCGAAGTCATCCTCCGGATGGTTCTTGTTCACGAAGCTTATCTTTACCGTTACGGTCAGGCGGTTCTGGGCTGCCGTTTCGTTGGCTGTCACGGCCGTCGCCTTAACATCATAACCTGTGATGGAACCCTCAATCTGGAGGTCTCCATCCATGTCCACTTGTTCCAATTTTGTCAGTTTTATGAACTTGTCCCTGAGCGACTCCGTCATCTGATTGGCCAGTGTGGGGTTGACTTTCAGCGCTTTGTATTCAAAATAACTGATGCTGATGGTCTTCACGTCCGACTGGATGGAAGTACCTGTAAACGAATATATTCCACAAGAATGCACAATCAGGGCTGTTATGCAAAGGGACAGTGCCACAGCGATTGCAGATATTATCTTCCTTTTCATTATTCGGATAATTTCTTTATTTTCCTATATAGTGTCCTCTCGGAGATTCCAAGTTCAGCCGCAGCTGCCTTTCGGTTGCCGCCATGCTTGTGCAATGCTTTTTCTATCAGGTCGTTGCAATTGCTTTCCACAGAAAGGTCTTCATTTGCCGGTGCATCTAACTCCTGCTCTTCGGGGTCTTCCACGTTCTCCTGAGGCATGCCCCAATTTGAATGGTTCACGGCAGCGATGGTATTTTCCTGGATTACAGGGGCGGATATGACGTGGGCCGCAGGTGTCTGTACGGATAATCCGGCTTTGGCTACCACATCCTTGAGGTAATCCACGTCCTGCTTGAGCTGGATGATGGAACGGATGATGGCTTCTCTTTCTCCTGAATTCTCTTCCTGCCAAGATGAGGATTTCACCGGAAGCAGGTTAGGGTCTTCCTTCGGTATGTAGCGCGACAATGCTTCAGCATCCACCATGCATTTTTCTGCCTGGGAAGGGACGCGAGCCGACTCCAGGACGGCAACTGTCTCTGCAACATTCTTGAGTTGACGTATATTGCCTGGCCAGCGGTACTTTCTGAGCATGATTGAGGCATCTTCTGTCAGTGCCACTCTGCCTACTCCATATTTTGCGGAAAAATCCGATACGAATTTGCGGAAAAGCAGATTGATGTCACCAGGTCTTTCACGCAGGGAAGGCATGGTGATGGAGACTGCATTGAGCCTGTAATACAAATCCTCACGGAACTTGCCCTTTGATACGGCATGGATAAGATTCACATTGGTAGCCGCGACTACCCGCACGTCGGTCTTGAGCACTTTCGAGGAACCTACCCTGATGAACTCGCCGGACTGCAGCACACGCAGCAACTTTGCCTGAGATGAAAGAGGAAGCTCACCTATCTCATCCAGGAACAGCGTACCTGCGTCGGCTTCTTCGAAATAACCACGACGCATCTCATTGGCGCCTGTAAATGAGCCTTTTTCATGTCCAAAAAGTTCTGAGTCAATGGTTCCTTCCGGTATGGCCCCGCAGTTTACTGCGAAATATTTGCCGCTCTTGCGGCGGCTGTGCTGATGGATAATCTTGGGAATGTTTTCCTTGCCAACTCCGCTTTCTCCCGTGACAAGGACAGTAATGTCCGTCGGAGCTACGGCGACAGCTATCTCAAGCGCCCTGTTAAGTGCAGGGTCGTTGCCTATTATATCGTACTTGTTCTTTAATGTCTGTAATTCTTGATTCGTCATAGTGCGACAAAGTTAAGAAAAGGCATTGAAATTTGCATACATGAAAGAAAAAATCTAAAAATATGATTATATTTGCACATATTATGCGGTGTAGTATGGAAACATACGAAACCTATTCAGATTAATCTGTGAAACAAAACTAAAAACAAACCATTTAATAAACAAAGTACAATGAAAAAAGGCATTAAATTTTTGTCTGCCGCAATTCTCGGCCTCGCTGCAGTAGCTTGTAGCTCACCAGAGAAAATGGCAGAAATGGCAGAGAATGTGACCGTAAAATGCAACCCTGCCGTTCTTGAAGTTGTAGCCGGAGAGATCAATGCTACAGTTTCTGTAACTTATCCAGAGGATTACTTCCATCCAAAAGCAATTCTTGAAGTGACCCCTGTTATCGTTTATGAAGGCGGAGAGGCAAAAATGGAACCTTTCATGTTCCAGGGTGAGAAAGTTAAGGACAACTACCAGGTAGTTCCTTCTGCCGGTGCAACAGTCACCAAAAAAGTGAAATTCGCTTACGCTCCAGGTATGGAAAACTGCCACCTCGAGCTCCGTGGCGTTGTTTCATACAAGGCTAAAACCATTGACATGCCTACCAAGAAGGTTGCTGACGGTGCAAACACCACTTACATGCTCATCTGCCAGAAAGGCAAGCTCGACCTCAAAGCTGACAACTATCAGGAGATTATCAAACAGACAGCTGAAGGTCAGATTCTTTACACCATCAACAACTCAACTGTAAGGAACAGCGAGCTCAAATCACAGTCTATCAAAGATTTCCAGGCTGCTCTCGATGAGATTAAAGCTAATGAGCGCAAGAATCTTGTAAGCACTGACGTTGTGGCTTATGCTTCACCTGACGGAGACATTGACCTTAACGACAAACTTTCAGGCAACCGTTCAAAATCAGCTGAGAAGGCATTCAGCAAAGTTACCAAGAAACACCCTGCTGATGCTCCAGTAAATGTTAAGAGCATAGGTGAGGACTGGGAAGGCTTCCAGGAGCTCGTTGCTGCTTCAAACATTGAGGACAAAGACCTGATCATCCGCGTTCTTTCTATGTACAGCGATCCTGCAGTTCGTGAGAAAGAGATCAAGAACATGTCTGCAGTTTATAAGACTCTTGCTAAAGAGGTTCTTCCTGCACTCCGTCGCGCAA
>JALFNZ010000185.1 GCA_022774085.1 Bacteroidales bacterium | reverse complement strand
ATATCATTATCTCCTTAGCATCCCACTGCCCGCCCCATGCGGCGTTCATGGCATTCGGAGTTCCATCTTCGTTGTAAGTGCCGATGATCAGCACCGGTTGCGGGAGTACCCACGGTTTTGGTCCAAAGCTTTTCATATCCTTAATATCTGTTATCAATTGCTACTTTAATGACTCCGTCTTCCTTGTTTTCAAAGACCTTGTATCCATCCTCTATACGTGAGAGCGGGAAGCTGTGAGTGATGAGCGGAGTCGTGTCGATCTTTCCCTCTTCAATAAGCGAGAGGATCTCTGCACAGTCACATCCATCTACTCCACCCGTCTTGAAGGTAAGGTTCTTGCCATACATGTCCGGAAGAGGGAGCACCTGCGCTCTGTCGTAGAGGGCGACGACGGTGACTATCGCATTCGGACGAGCCGTCTTCCAGGCGAGTTCGAAGGTTCCTTCAGCTCCCGCGACCTCTATTACGACATCCGCCCCTCCCCTTTCGAGACCTTGTGCAGTCGAAAGGCATTCTTCCGGAGTCACTACCTGCACAGTCGGGTAATGGTGCTGTACAAAGGCTCTACGTACCGATGAAGCCTCACATACGATTATCTTCTTCGGATTCTTGAGCATCACGCATTGAAGTGTACATAATCCGGTCGGGCCTGCGCCTATGATAAGGACGGTGTCATCCTCTTTGATCTCCGATATCCTTGCTGCCCAGAATCCGGTCGCCAGCACATCCCCCACAAGTAGGGCCTGCTTGTCTGACACTACGTCCGGAATCCGGTTGAGTCCCTGATCTGCATACGGCACGCGGACGTATTCCGCCTGGCCTCCGTCTATGCGGCAGCCGAGAGCCCAACCGCCATTCGGATCGGTACAGTTGTTCACATATCCTCTCTTGCAGAAGAAACACTCTCCGCAGAATGTCTCCACATTAACAGTCACCCTGTCTCCAGGAGATACATTCTCCACTTCAGAGCCGACCTGCTCGACGACTCCAACCATCTCATGACCGACTGTGATACCCGGAACAGAGCGTGGAACACTTCCATGCTTGATGTGCAGGTCACTGCTGCAGATGCTTGAGAGCGTGATCCTCACTATGGCATCCTTAGGGTCCAGAAGTTCAGGCTTCGGCTTGTCGAGAAGCTCGAACCGGCCTTTCTCTATATATGTATATGCTTTCATATTAATGACAATCATGGTGATCGCATGCTTCACCATTATCCTTGACATTGCCGGCAAGGTATGCCGCGACCAATTCTTCAACATCACCACTGCAGCCACGAATGACCTCTATTCTCTGAGCTTCTAGCACATTCTTGGCACCCTGGCCCATATTACCGGCAAGCATGACCACCACGCCCATCTGGCGGAGCACAGGGGCAATTCCGCTTTTACATCCGCATCCTTCCGGGGAAGCCATCTTGCTGACATTTGTCACCTTTCTATCAATGGCATCAAATATCGTATAGTATGCGCAGTGACCGAAGTGATCATCTACGCGTCCGTCTCTTGTTGGTACTGCTATCTTCATTGTATTATTGATTAATCACTTTCCACCTTAGTCTCCACACACCATTCTCAAACGAATGGCTGATGACCTTGAAGGTTCCTATTTCACTTGTATTCCGAACATGGGCACCGATACAGGCACAAGCATCATAATCCCCTATCCTTACGATGCGAAGAGTCTCTGATGCATCCTCAGGAAGCTTGCTCAGGTCAACAATGGCTGCAGCCTGTTC
>JALFNZ010000028.1 GCA_022774085.1 Bacteroidales bacterium | reverse complement strand
GGGCGAGGATCAGTGCCCTATGATTGAACAGACAAGAGAAATCGTACATAAATTCAATGCCGTATATGGCGAGACTCTGGTAACTCCGGAAATCATGCTTCCGACCAACTGTGTATGCAGCCGCCTCCCGGGCACTGACGGCAAGGCCAAGATGAGCAAGTCTCTCGGCAACTGTATCTACCTTTCCGACACATCCAAGGAGGTGAAAAAGAAAATCAACAGCATGTACACCGACAGTGGTCACCTTCAGATCACTGACCCGGGTAAAGTCGAGGGAAATGTAGTATTTACGTATCTTGATGCATTCTGCACCGATGAACATTTCTCAAAATTCCTTCCTGACTACAAGAACCTCGAAGAAATGAAGGCTCATTATCGCAGGGGAGGTCTCGGAGACGGCACATGCAAGAAATTCCTCTTCAACATCATGGAGGACATACTCCAGCCTATCCGCGAAAGACGCCACATCTACGAGCAGAATATCCCTCAGGTATATGAGATTCTCCGCAAAGGAAGCGAGGTTGCACGCGCAGAGGCAGCCAGGACCCTTGCAGATGTACGTAAAGCTATGAGAATCGACTACTTTGATGATCCTGAACTCATACGGGAACACACAAAGAAATATAGCATGAAATAAACCTGAAATCGAACGTGTAACTAAAAACCGAAATATGAACCAAATTAGAAAAAGTTCAAATCTCCTTCATACTGAAGACTGGCTCTCGGTGTGGATAGGTGTAATTATCATTGCTTTGGGAAGCATTGCCGTCCTTACGGGATGGTTTGACTTTTCAGTAATGTCTTTCAAGACTTGGACCGTAGGAGAAACACTTGCCGAAAAGGATGCAGCCAAGGTCATTCCGCTTGTTCAGCAGATCGGCTCTTGGGCTTTCTGGAAAAAGACCATCGTGACAATTCTTGTGCTTGGAACCCTCTTCGGAGCAGGAGTCAAACTTCAGGGCGAGAAACTCCGCAAATTCATTCCTGCCTTCCTTGTTCTATTTGCAATCGCAATAATCGTGAGGATGGTCAGCGCTGAATTTACTCTGAAACGCTACCTCGAGTGGGCATTCTGGGCACTGCTTATCGGCCTTTTCATTTCAAACACCGTCGGAGTTCCGAAGTGGCTGAAACCTGCCATCCGCACTGAATTCTACATCAAGACCGGTCTGGTTGTATTTGGATTCTCCGTCCTTTTCTCAAACATTGCAAAATTCGGCCTTTACGGCCTCGGAATCGCATGGGGAGTAACCCCGCTTGTAATAATCTTTATGTGGTGGTTCGGTAATAAAGTGCTGAAAATCACCAACAAGCCACTCCTCATTACTCTTTCAGCCGCCACATCGGTCTGCGGTACATCAGCTGCGATTGCAACAGGTGCAGCCTCAGGATGTAAAAAAGAAGACCTTTCGGTTGCAATATCCATCTCGATCATCTTCACAATCCTTATGATGATTTTCGAGCCGATGGCAATCGAGTGGCTCGGTATGGGGCAGATCATGGGAGGTGCACTTATCGGAGGTACCGTCGATTCAACCGGAGCGGTAGTACTTGCCGGCAGCGCACTTGGTCCTGAAGCTGAGCAGGTGGCATCGCTTGTGAAAATGATTCAAAACATCCTTATAGGCTTTATCGCCTTCTTTGTTGCAATCTTTTTCGCAAGAAAAGTTGACAAGAATGGTCAGGCGTCAGTCGGAGCAAGCGAGATCTGGACCCGTTTCCCTAAGTTTATCTTAGGATTCATGGTTGCTTCAGTCGTGGCATCCATCATCTTTGTTCCTGCATTCGGAGCCGAGAAAACCAACGCCATCAATAAAGTGCTCGGAGGATACAAAGACTGGGCTTTCGTACTAGCCTTCACGTCAATCGGCCTCGATACCAACTTCAAGCAGATTGCAAAGAGCATGCAGGGAGGCAAGGTCCTCTGGCTCTACATCATCGGTCAGACCTTCAACATCCTCCTCACTTTCGCAGTTGTATGGCTTCTCCTTTCCGGAGCGATTTTCCCTACACCTGACATCAAGACTTTCAATGATAAAGAGGTGAAGGTGATTGAGAAACGTGAGGTACGTGAAGAGAAGAAGGAAGAGAGACTGGAGAAACGCGAAGCCAAGAAAGAGGCTAGAGAAACCAAAAAAACGGTTCAGGATGCCGACTTTGTCAAAGAAGCTGAGGCAATCGAGGAGGCTTCACAGAAATAATGAGAATCAACAAGAACATCATTTTCAAAACTGTCACCGTCATCATGATGGTGGCAGTTATTGTTATTGCCATCGACATTATGCTGAATCAGAAAGGTCTTGTGGAAGGATATGATTTCGGGGTCGGGGCCTATTATTATGTGGATGTTCCTGATTTTGAAAAAATCGTTGATGACAAGGCTTATAAGACGGAAGTACCTGTGTGGATGCATGCAGTTCTGTTCGTCGCCTGGGGATGGCTAATGTGGCGACTATGGTTATTCATCGATAAGAAATAAAAAAAAAGGCCGTGAGGCCTTTTTTTTATTTCCATGACAGAAGGAATCCTACATGTCATCTTTATCCATATTCTGAAGGAGAGCTTCGTTTGTGCCATATTTTACCATCTTGCTCTGCAACAGCTCCATTGCCTCGATACAGTTCATGTCAGCCAGGAATTTTCTCATAACCCAGATCCTGTTGGCAAGAGCAGGGGAGTAGAGCAAATCGTCACGCCGGGTACTTGACAGAGTGACGTCAACGGCAGGGAAAATTCGCTTGTTCGCAAGCCTTCTGTCGAGTTGAAGCTCCATGTTGCCGGTGCCTTTGAATTCCTCGAAAATCACCTCATCCATCTTTGAGCCTGTCTCGGTAAGGGCAGTAGCAAGAATAGTGAGCGAACCACCGTTTTCAATATTTCTTGCTGCTCCAAAGAAGCGCTTCGGCTTATGCAGGGCATTTGCATCCACACCTCCTGAAAGCACCTTGCCGGAAGCTGGCTGTACAGTATTGTAAGCCCGGGCAAGACGTGTAATGGAATCGAGGAGAATGACGACATCATGGCCGCATTCCACCATCCTCTTGGCTTTTTCAAGAACCATGTTGGCCACTTTAACATGACGTTCTGCAGGCTCATCGAAAGTCGATGCAACGACTTCTGCCTTTACGCTTCGTGCCATATCTGTCACCTCTTCCGGACGCTCATCAATCAGCAGAACTATCATATAAACCTCAGGATGATTGTCTGCGATGGCATTAGCGATGGACTTCAGAAGCATGGTCTTACCTGTTTTAGGCTGGGCAACGATAAGTCCCCTCTGTCCTTTTCCTATCGGAGTGAACATATCCACAATCCTGCATGACATGTCATTATGTCCATTGCCAAGCAAATTGAATTTCACCTCAGGGAAAAGAGGAGTGAGGAAGTCAAACGGAATCCTGTCGCGGATGAATTCAGGCGTACGGCCATTGATGAATTTGATGCGGACCAATGGGAAATATTTGTCACCCTCCTTCGGAGGTTTGATTTCTCCAGTGACTGTGTCTCCGGTCTTGAGGGCATGTGCCTTAATCTGAGCCTGAGAAACATAGATATCATCAGGTGAATTCAGATAATTATAATCGGACGAACGGAGGAAACCATATCCGTCAGGCATTATTTCAAGCACTCCTGTCGCTTCAACGACTCCGTCAAATTCAATCTTCGGCTGCAGCTGTTGTGCTTGTTGTTGTGGTTGCTGTGATTGTTGTTGCGGTTGCTGTTTTTGATGCCTGTCCTGTTTGAACTGCTTCTTGTTCTGGTTGCCTTCCTGAGGCTTCAGTTCTTGTTTCTGCGCTTCATCTGAGGCAGATTCAACCTGAACTTGTTCAGCCTGCTGTTCTTTGGCAATCCTTGTCCTTTTATGTCTCCCGCCTTCCTTTGGAGCATCGTCAGACTTCTTCTGCTGGGCAGCAGGTGCCTGGGTCGCTGCAGGATCTTCGGTATTCTGAGTCTTCTCTTCAGAGCGGACCTTCTCTTTGGTCTTGGCAGGTTCTGCCGGTTTAGCCTGGACTGCTTCTTCTGATTTCACCTCCGTGTTATTGTCTTTCTTCCTGGACTTCTTTGCCGGTTTTGCAGAATCATTATTCCCTTTTGTCTCTTTGGCCTGCTTCTGTTCCGCCTCCGGTTTAGGTTCCTCAGGCTTCTGAGCAGCTTCTGGTGCCGCTGTTTGAGAAGCAACTTCCTCATCTTTCTTCTTCGGAGAAGCATCTTCCTTTTTAGGACGACCTCGTTTCTTCTTCTGTGGCTGAGGTTCAGGAGCCTTCTGGGAATCCTGCCTTGCTGCTTCATCAAGAATGGAATATATCAGATCCGCTTTCTCCATCCTTTTGTAACCTTTCACACTGAGTTCAGACGCAATCGTGCGGAGCTGATCTATCTCCATTTCTTTCAGATCTTGAATGTTGTGCATAAAATGATTGATATGTGATTATCTTGTAAGTGAAATGTACCACGAACTGGCGATGTCATTTCAATTATATAGACGAATAGTTAAGTCCTTATTTTAGATTGGACAGCGCAAAGTTAATAAAAATATCCGTTTCTGCAAGAGAAGCGGATATTTTTAGTTTTCTAAATCAAGTTTCGCAACATGTGAAACTTAAATTTCTAATAGCCATTATCCCAGTAACTGCTGCTCTTCTTGAATTTGAGCAAGTCTGCCAATGCTGCTGCATTAGCCTGGATTCGGAAGCTCCATGACTCATATCGGCCGGTTGGAATCCACGACACCGAAATATTGAAACAGTGGAGGTCATAAGTTGCACTAAGCTGGGTAGTACTCATTTTCAACGCCATGAGGTCGAAATTGGTACTCATCTGCAGTGCCAGTCGGGGAGTAAGCTTCAAACTACCATTAAGACCGAGAGTCTGGGTGAAATTATGTTTGGTGGAAGCAGCTCCGTTGGCATATTGATATCCCTTGTTGTAACTGAAACTGTAATTCAGACTCAAAGACCATGGAGCATTCGGATTGGTATAGTACAACCATCCTCCCGGAATATATTCACCCGTTATCGGATGATAGAATATCCTTGTATAACTCGAAGTGGAGGTTAAAGGTCCGCTTCCCCCGACCTTACCGTCATTACCATTTATCTTTCCTTCGCCGTTGATGGAATACGACAGGGATATATTGGCTCTTGTGAGCCTGAAAAGTCCCTGATGTTCCTGAATCGCAAACCTGTTGATCTGCCTTCCTGTAGTATACTTTTCATTGACCAGCATGGCATAAGGATCCAGAGAACATGAAGCATTTAGTCCAAGTTTGCCGAAAATAGAGGTGCTCAGCGTAACATTCACAGGACTCATTTTCAGGGAATCTGCAAGGAAGTTATAACCAGTGGTAAAGTTCAGCTGGTCAATAAGTTTGACTTTTTTCGTACCGGTGCCGGTAGTATCCTTGATGTCCCTGACCTTTGCTTCGAAGTTGTTTCCGAGAGAGATGTTCATGCTGGCTGTCTTTCCCTTTGACGGATAGCTTCCGATTCCCTGATAGATGTTGTAATCTTCAGTATGTTCCACTCCGTTGGAGTCCGTATAGGTAAGAGTTCTCCATCCATTGAAATGAGTTCCTTTTTCCGGACTGAATGAAGCGGAGATCGTTGGGGTGAAGACGTGCCTGATGGTCTGGAGTTTATGATGTTTTCCAAAGTTGAACATACCGTAGAGCCTGGTGCTCATGCTGATGCTTCCGGAATAGTTGTGCGTGGCTCCAAAATGTCCGAAATTGCTTCCCTGTATTGTTTCAACCTTTTCTGTTTCAGGATTGTACACTTTCTCATTCGCCCTGAACAGCCAATTCATTCCATAGGAAACTGAAGGGGTTATGTTGATATATTTCAAGAGAGTGAAGTTTGGAAGTCCTATCTGGAAATTATGGACCATAGTAGTCTGGAATTTGTCGAAAAATCCGGGCTGCATGAACTCCGAGGCCTTGAAATTGATTTTATTGGACAGGGATGTATTGTATCCGAGTGAGAATTTTTCATAAAATTTCTCCTTGCCCACACGATGTTTCTGCTTGAAAGGATAGAACCTTGTCACACTGAAAGCCAGGTTAGGGAAATTGAAAACATAGGAACTGTCCTTGGAGTTCTGGCTATGGTTCATACCGAGGGACAGGTTGAATTTGCCGTTCCAATCCTTTCGGTACGAAATGGATGATGATATCTGATTCTGAAGGGTTTCCTCGATATTGGTGGAGTTGTACCTGTTATTCGAAGGGCTGGAAAAGTTCACCGACGCACTGAAAGATGTTCCCGGACGTGCCTTGGAATCCTGGGAGTGGCTCCATGATACCTTGAAGTCCCTAGACTGGAAGAAGTCAGTGCTTCCTCTTTCACCGGTCTGGTTGTTGGAATAGGAGATTCCGAAGTTACCGGTGAATTTGTAATTCACTTTGTATCTGGAGTTTACATTTACAGCCCACGATCCAAGAGTATAGATGTCTCCGGTCAAAGCTATGTCAAAATAGTCACCAAGAACGAAATACAATCCAAGGTCCCTCATATAGAAACCACGGGAAACTTCCTCACCGAAGGTAGGGAAAAGGATACCTGTTGCCCTGTCCGGTTTTTTCGGGATGAATCCGAAAGGCAGGCCTATAGGCAAAGGCACGTCTGCAATCACAGGATATGCCGGTCCGAAGACAGTCTTCTGATTGGGTTTTGTAACCACCTTTGCAGCAGTGAGATGCAGGTAATAATGAGGGTGTTCGCAGTCGCAGACTGTATATTTGCCGTTTGTAATATTGATTGAACGGTCTGGCATCATCTTGATATTCTTTCCATGAAGAATACCGTCCTGCTCCTGTGTGACCATGTTCTTTATACTGGCTTTCTGGGTCTCGAAATTGTATCTGACCTCTTCCATGGTATAAGACTTTCCGCCCTGTTCCATCACCGGCTGGCCATTTATGACTCCCGAAGTATCCTTGGTTCCCCTTGCATACAAAGTCTGTGTCTTCAGGTCATATTCCATGTAATCAGCAGTCAGTTTCATATTTCCGTAGGTGACACTGACATCCCCATAGTAATATACGATGCGTTTTCCATTGCTAAAATCCTCAATGATTGAGTCCTTTGCAGCAGTGAAAGCAGGTGAATCGAGTGAACTTTTGCCGAGCATATTGATGGAATCCTGTCTTGCTATTGAATCCACCTTGGCAATGGAATCCCTCAATGTATTGAGAGAATCAGACATTGGTGCGGGAATGATGGTGCTGTCAGGAGTTTCCCCCCTCAGCTTTGCCCTTCGAGAACGTCGGTCTTGCTGGGAAGAAGGCGTGAAAGAACACAGCACAAGCATCATAAATGCCACAATGCCAATCCCTTCAAACCATTTTCCTATATTTCCGTACCTATATTTTTTATACATTATTTTCTGTAAAATTGTTCCAAAGGCATCAAGTTGAGCCCAAGTTTACGAATTTATCGCAAGTTTTTTATAATTTTGCAACCTGCAAATTTAGAACTAATTTCAAATTTTACAAAATGATGTTGGTCTTTAAGGTCAAGAAAGCCATATGTGCCGTCTGTTGTACAATAGTCGCGGCTCCACTTGCTTTTTCCTATCCGGCAAACGAACCGGAAGGGGAGAGTTCATTGAAGTTGAAGACAGTCGTGCTGGATGCGGGCCATGGAGGAAAAGATCCGGGTGCACCGGGACAGACATCATCCACAAGCGAGAAACATATCGTCCTAAGCATTGCTAAAAAACTAGGAAACAGGATAGTACAGGCATATCCAGATGTCAAGGTAGTATATACAAGGGACAAAGACGTATTCGTGGAATTGAACCAAAGAGCGAACATAGCCAAGAAAAACAAGGCGGACTTATTCATTTCCATACATTGCAATTCAAACTCCTCCAAATCTCCATACGGAGCTTCCGTCCATATTCTGGGGCAGAACTCCAGCAATCAGTCTAATAAAGGAGATTATTTCGACAAAAGCATGTCGGTGGCCAGGAGGGAGAACTCCGTTATGCTGCTTGAGGATGATTACAAAACCAAGTATCAGGGCTTTGATCCAGATTCTCCGGAATCAATTATTAGCCACAGCCTGATGTGGAGCGCCAATTATGAAAGCAGTCTCATGCTTGCCGCTGAGATGGATGCACAGTTTCATGAAGCCCCGTTCAGAAAAAGCAGCTATACAGGAATACATCAGGATGTCTTCTACCTGCTTTGGGCTACGAACATGCCGGCTGTGCTTCTTGAACTCGGTTTCCTCTCCAATCCGACGGATTTCAAATATCTCAGTACTGAATCCGGGCAGAACCAGGTGGCAGACAAACTTTTCAATGCATTCAAGAATTATAAGTCTTATTACGAAGGCAGCATGAATTTCGAGCAAAATGCCGTCATCCAGCCGGCTCCGGCTGCAGAATCCATTCCGGAAAGCTATTACGCCATCCAGATTATGGGTCTAGGCCGTGGATTAAAAGCCTCCGATCCTGCATTCAAGGGACTGGAAGTTAAGGCTGTAAAGGCTTCAGACAGTTCGGTATATAAATATGTAACAGCTTGGTCTGCAGACAGGACTGCCGTATTGTCAGCCTTGGAAAAAGTGAAAATCAAATTTCCGGAAGCATTCATCGTCAAGGTAACCGGAGACAATGTAAAACGAGATTAGTAAGGGACGATTTTGTCCTGTTAATATAAATAAGGAATAATTATGAACATAAGTAAGGAATTCAAGATAGGAATATTCGTAATCACTATCCTCGTATTGTCGTTTTTCGTCATCAATTATCTCAGGGGCAAGGATATCTTCAACAAAGAGGTGGAATATGTCTCTCATTACGACCAGGTGGAAGGACTTGTTGTATCTGCTCCTGTATATATTAAAGGATACAAGGCCGGGAAAGTCTCTGAGGTAAATTATCTCCGTGAAAGCGATTCGTTCGAAGTTGTCTGTTCAGTAAACAAGGAATTCAGAGTGCCTGAAGATTCCAGGATGACAATCTACAGCGTGGATATCATGGGAGGCAAGGGCATCCGCATCGACCTTGGCAGCTCAGATAAACTTGCTTCAAACGGAAGTACCCTTCAACCAGATTTCGCTCCGGACCTTTTGTCGAGCATTGGTGACAACATTGGCCCTCTTCTGGCGAAAGTAAACACAACTCTTGACAGCCTCAATGTAACAGTGACTGCTGTCAACCATCTTCTTTCCGAAGAGAACCGCATGAGCATAAGACGCACTCTCTCCAATCTGGAAAGAACAATGGCAAACCTGAACTCCCTTTCCGCTACTGTCAATGGACGTTCTGAAGATATTGAATCATTCATGAGCAATCTTGCCGAATTGAGCGAGTCATTGAACGGAATTGCTGTCAAGGCAGACAAGACACTGGAAGGGGTGAACGGAGTAGTGACAAAGATTGAGCAAAGTGATATTGAGACAGTCATATCTTCTTTCAAGAGTTTACTCGAAAAAATTAACGACCCTGACGGAAGCATAGGCAAATTGTTGACAGATGGTTCAGTTTATGACTCTGTTGATTCATTGTTATCTGACATTGATATTTTGATCAGACAGATATCCGAAAACCCACGTAAATACATCAAATTGACAATCTTCTAAAAGATACTCAGGCATTTAATAATCTTGAAAAAATCAAATTTGCAACATCGTTTATATCAGGGAGATATGTTACAAGGTGGTTTAATATTATATTGATAATCAATAGTTTATAATTTATCAGTTTTAAAAAACTTAAAACGGATAACATGTAAAATAAAATAAATTATCAATAGGTTTTTAAATTTTTTATATAATATTTTTCACCATATTTGTAACCGTTTTCGAGTAAAGAACAAAACCCTGATATACGACTAACTGAGAATGACGTCTGAAAAGCACATAATGGTATGGAACAATTGTCTGAATTTCATCCGGCAGAATATTGAGCCACAACAGTTCAATGTTTGGTTCAAACCGATAGTTCCGGTCTCATTGTCGGAAAGTACTCTTACCGTGGAAGTGCCTTCCGAGTTTTTCAGGGAGTATCTTGAAGGAGCATATCTGGACATCCTCAAGGCAGCGCTCAAAAAAGAAATGGGTACAGCTGCAAGATTAGTATATGTCGTTAAACCGGTAAGGCAGCAGCCTCCATTGAAATATCCAGCTTCACACGGACAGGCTCCTGTGAACAAGACCATTTCAGTGAACACTTTCACACCTGCAGGCAATCCCGGTCCTTTCGTATATCCCGGCATCCAGAGAGTGCAGGTGAATCCTCACCTGAATCCTATTTACAATTTTAAGAACCTCATCGTTGGTGAGTGCAACAAAATGGGATATACCGCTGGTGAGAGTATTTCAGCTGCGCCTGGAAAGACAGCATTCAACCCTCTCTTCCTTTTCGGAGGACCTGGTCTGGGCAAGACGCATATCGCCCAGGCAATCGGTATTGCCATCAAGGAGAAATATCCTGAGCTCGTAGTGCTTTATGTACCTGCCAATAGGTTTAAGACCCAATTCATGGATGCTGCCGGAGTCAAGAACAAGCTGACTGACTTCATGGCCTTCTATATGAAGATGGATGTACTGATTATGGATGACATTCAGGATTTGATCGGTCAGAGCACTCAGAATGCTCTTTTCAATATCTTTAACCACCTTCACCAGTCCGGAAAACAGCTAATTTTTACTTCCGACAGGCCACCGGTGGAGTTGGAAAGCTTCGAGGAAAGACTCCTTTCAAGATTGAAATGGGGACTTTCAGTCGAGCTCCAGAAGCCTGACTTCAACACAAGACTCGAAATGCTGAAGGCCAGGGCCTTCAGGGAAGGTGTGCGTGAACAGATTCCTGATGAGGTATTGATTTATCTTGCAAACGCCATCCAGTCCAACTTCAGGGAGCTTGAAGGTGCTTTGATTTCACTTATTGCGAACGCTACACTCGCACATAAGGAAGTCACAATCGAACTCGCTGAGAAGATCACGAAGAAAATCGTAGGAGAAAAGCAGAGCGACATCACCATCGACAAAGTTCAGAAAGTCGTTTGTGAGTATTTCAATATCAGCCGCTCGGATCTCGTATCAAAGACAAGAAAAAGACAGATAGTGCAGGCTCGTCAGATTGCTATGTACATGTCCAGAAATAAAATAAACTGCTCATTGTCAACCATCGGTTCAGAGATAGGAGGCAAGGACCATGCGACTGTGCTTCATGCATGCACTACCGTGGCTGACCTCATGTCAACCGACAAGACATTCAGGCAGTATGTCACTGATATTGAGAAAATGCTCCTTTAATCATGAATGCAGAAAAAGTACTTTCATTCTTCAAGGAAATAACCCGGGTTCCGCGCGAATCAGGACACGAAGAACAAATCATCGCTTATCTTCAGAAATTTGCAGCAGACCGCAATCTGGAATGTAAAACAGACAAGATAGGTAATGTACTCATTATCAAGCAGGCATCCCTAGGCAAGGAGGATGTGCCTGCTATCGTGCTTCAAAGCCATTCGGACATGGTATGTGAAAAGAACGAAGGAGTTGAGCACGACTTTACCAGGGATCCTATCAAATACATCATCAAGGATGGCTGGATGATTGCCCCAGACACCACGCTCGGTGCGGACTGCGGCATTGGAATGGCAGCAGAGCTCGCCCTGCTGGACAGCGACCTGCCTCTTGGTAAGCTCGAATGTCTGTTTACCGTTTCCGAAGAGACCGGACTTGACGGAGCAATGGCTCTTGAAAGTGGATTCTTTGAAGGGAAAGTCCTTCTGAACCTGGATTCCGAGGACGAGGGTGAAATTTTCGTAGGCTGCGCCGGCGGACTAGACACCACGGCTGAATTCCATTACACCAAAGAACCATTGTGCGAGGACTTCAAATGCATGGAGGTCTATGTAAAAGATGGAATGGGAGGACATAGCGGTGACGATATCAACAAAGGCCGTGCAAACGCCGTACAGCTTCTCGGACGTTTCCTCTATAGCCTTGAAGACCTTGATTGGCAACTTATTACAATCGGAGGTGGTAACAAACGTAACGCAATTGCGCGTGAGGCCAAAGCACTGATTGCAGCAGAAGAAGGCACACTCGATATCATTCGTGAACGCATAGCTGATTTTGATGCGTCCATCAAGGAAGAATATGGAAAAATCGAGAAAGATCTCAAAGCAGGAACAGCCGAGAGCGATTCTCAGGTATCTGAGGCCATTGATGAGATGACTGCATGGAATCTTGTAACGGCTCTCTGCGCAAGCCCTCACGGCGTCCTTGCCATGAGCCAGGAGATTGAAAACTTTGTAGAGACTTCCACCAACCTTGCTTCTGTAAAGATGACTGAACCGGGCATAATCCGCATAGGCTCCAGCCAGAGAAGTTGTGTAACTGCAGCGCGCAGGGCTGCGGCAGCCAAGATGGAGGCTTGCTTCGCCCTTGCAGGAGCAATTGTAAGGCATGAGGGAGAATATCCGGGTTGGGCACCGGCAGCAGAGTCTCCGGTCAGGGATGCATGCGTGGCTTCCTACAAGAAACTCTTCGGAGTAGAGCCTAAAGTCAAAGCTATACACGCAGGTCTGGAATGCGGACTATTCACTGAAAAGTTCCCTGGATTGGATATGGTCTCATTCGGACCGACACTCAGGGGAGTCCATGCGCCTGGAGAACGCCTCGACCTGGCTTCCCTTGAAAAATTTACAGATCTTCTCGTTGACGTTGTCTCAAACTACAAATAATCCTGTCATATGGTACAGATTGCTCCATCTATGCTTTCCGCAGATTTTCTGCATCTTGAGAAAGACGTTGAAATGGTGAACAGTCATGCTGACATCTTCCACCTTGACATCATGGACGGAGTTTTCGTCCCAAACATATCTTACGGATTTCCCGTTGTGGAGGCCATCGCCTCCAAAGCGACAAAGCCGCTGGATGCCCATCTGATGATTGTGCAGCCGGAGAAATATGTGGAGCGGTTTGCAAAGGTAGGAGCATCGATGATCTCGTTCCATATAAATGCGACAGAAGACCCAACTGCCGTGCTTCAGCAGATTCGTTCCCTTGGTTGCAAGGCAGGTATGGTCATCAATCCGGACATAGAAGTAAAAAGCCTGTTCCCTTATCTGGAACAGGCTGATTATGTGCTTCTTATGTCAGTATTTGCAGGATTCGGAGGCCAGAAGTTCATTGAAAGCACCTACGGACGTATTGCTGAGTTGAAAGCTGAAATAGGACGTCGTAATCTTTCCATCCCGATTGAGATCGACGGGGGAGTATCGCCTTCAAATGCAGCCGCCCTTGTCAAGGCAGGTGCAGATATACTGGTTGCCGGAAGCGCAGTCTTCAAGTCTTCCAACCCTGCAGCCACCATAGCTTCCATGAGAGGATAGAGCATCTGTCAGGTTCAAAGTACCCAGGCTATCTGCTTGAATCCGAATTCTTTAGTCTCGCCATTGGTATCTTCGACAATCAGTGCTCCAGTATCACTGATTCCTTTTGCCATGCCCCTGAAAGGTCTGCCTGGAAGTTCATTAGCCTCCTTGACAGGCTTGAGAGGGGAGTCCAGACTCCCGCCTGGACATACGGTAAGATCCACGAATTCAGATTCTTCATTCAATCTCCACATTTGGGCAAGATACAGTTTTCTCAGCCTTCCAAGACCCCCGTTCACATTAAGATACCTGCTTCGGTAACTATCGAAAATATCCATGAATTCCTCAAGAAGGATTTTCGTATCGTATTTCTCGCCGGTAATCAATGACATGGAAGTCGGATTGAGAAGAGTATCAGGAAATGTAGTCTGATTGACATTGATTCCATTGCCTATTATGCTCCATGAGAGCCATTCCCTGTAAAGCGAATTCTCTATCAATGTGCCTGATATCTTTTTATTTCCTACATAAATGTCGTTCGGCCACTTAATCTTTGCTTCAATGTCATGACTTGAAAGGAAATCCAGAATGGCCAGGGCGTTCATCTGACTGATGGAGAACTGGTCGTATGCCTGAATCTTCGTTGCATATTGCTGGTCAAACTTCAAAACTATGCTGAATGTCAGATTGTCACCCGGTGCGGTATTCCATGAATTTCCCCTCTGCCCACGTCCCGCTGTCTGGTGGACAGCTGACAGGACTGACAAATTGTCAATAGTGGCAATACGCCTGTGGGCTTCAGAATTGGTAGAATCGACTGTATCCAGCCATATGATGTCATGCTTATTTGCCATGGTGCAGATTTTGATTATATTTGTACGATTTTATTTATCGTGATTACAAAATTAACACATTTTACAGAATGAACAACAAAGAACTTAAGGTCATTGCTGATGCGATGCTCGAAAAGAAAGGACAAGAGGTCGTCTCACTTGATCTTCAACCCATCGGAACAGCCATATCTGATTATTTCATAGTATGCCATGCAGACTCTACCACGAATGTTGTCGCAATTGCAGACAATATTGAAGAAAGGATGATAGAGAAATGCGGCCGTAAAGTGCTCCGGACTCAGGGAAAGGAAAATGCATTCTGGGTCATCCTCGACTACGGAGAGATTGTGGTGCACATTTTCCAGACACCTTACAGGGCTTTCTACAGGCTTGAAGACCTTTGGGCAGATGCAGAAAGGACCGCTTACGAAGACTAAATACATTTCAGATGGCAAATAACAAAAAAAAGAAAAAGCCGATAAAGGTATCTGTCGGCGTTTCATGGATATATATCATCCTTCTGCTCGGAATCGCTTGGATGTTCTTCAACCAGTCAGGAGGCAATCCTCAGAAAGAGGAATGGGCTGATGTTCAGGCACAATGGCTCGCAGGTGACATCAAGGAAATCACTTTCATAAGAAATGAATATGAAGGGCATGTGACCATCAAGCCGGAGAGAATTGAAAAATACTCCGACAAATTCGGTGGCAATATTCCCAAGAAGTCACCACATTTCATTTTCCTCGTTTCTGGAAGTTTCAATGCCGAGGAAATGTTCGGCCAGCTCAATGCCCAGCTCCCTGAAAACGCAGCCGTAAAGGTTGTCATCGAAAGCAAGGAGAATTACTGGGGCTTCCTCGAATGGATTATTTTCCCTCTGCTGCTTCTTGTGATGTGGTTCTTCATGTTCCGCGGCATGAACAGGAACATGGGTGGCGGAGCAGGTGGCCCGGGAGGAATCTTCAATGTAGGCAAGTCCACGGGAAAGCTTGCTGAAAAAGACAGTATCAAGGTGACATTCAAGGATGTTGCCGGCTTATATGGAGCAAAGGAAGAGGTGATGGAGATTGTCGATTTCCTCAAGAACCCGAAGAAATACACGGCCCTCGGAGGAAAGATACCTAAGGGAGCGCTTCTGGTAGGCCCTCCGGGTACAGGTAAAACATTGTTGGCCAAGGCTGTAGCAGGTGAAGCCAATGTTCCTTTCTTCTCCATTTCAGGATCGGACTTCGTAGAAATGTTCGTGGGAGTTGGTGCATCAAGGGTAAGGGACCTTTTCCGCCAGGCAAAGGAGAAATCCCCTTGCATCGTTTTCATCGACGAGATTGATGCGGTGGGACGCGCCCGCAGCAAGAATGCAGGTTTTTCTTCAAATGATGAGCGTGAGAACACTCTGAACCAGCTTCTTACCGAAATGGATGGATTTGATTCCAATTCTGGTGTTATCATCCTTGCAGCCACAAACCGTGCCGATATCCTGGACAAGGCCCTGCTCCGTGCCGGACGTTTCGACCGTCAGATACATGTGGAACTTCCGGACCTTAAGGAAAGAGAGGAAATTTTCAACGTCCATCTCAAAGGGCTTAAGCTTGCCGATGATTTCAATCTGGAATTTCTGGCTAAGCATACTCCGGGATTCTCCGGTGCCGATATAGCAAATGTCTGCAATGAAGCTGCCCTTACCGCAGCAAGGCGCAACAAAACGCTTATCGACAAGCAGGATTTCCTCGATGCCGTTGACAGGATAATAGGAGGACTTGAGCGCAAGTCGAAGATTATCACTCCTCAGGAGAAAAAGTCCATTGCGCATCACGAGGCCGGACATGCAACAGTAAGCTGGTTGCTTCCAAACGCAAATCCTCTTTTCAAAGTGACCATTGTTCCGCGCGGACAGGCACTGGGAGCAGCTTGGTACCTTCCAGAAGAAAGACAACTGGTGACAAAGGATCAGATGATGGACGAGATGTGCTCTCTGATCGGCGGAAGGGTGGCGGAGGAAATCGTGAACGGACAGCCTTCGACCGGAGCTCTGAATGATCTTGAAAGACTCACAAAGATGGCCTATGGAATGGTCACATTCTATGGAATGAGCGAAAAAATCGGAAATCTTTCCTTCTATGACTCAACAGGCGCACGCGGTTACGATTTGACGAAACCATATAGTGAAAAGACTGCAGAGCTTATAGATCAGGAAGTTAAGGGTCTGATAAATGAAATCCACGATAAAACTTTGAGAATTCTTACAGAACATCGTGAAGGATTTCTTGAACTTGCAGCACTTTTATTGGATAAAGAAGTTATCTTTGCAGAGGATCTTGAAAGAATTTTCGGACCAAGGGCGGGTGCTGCAACGCAACAGCCGACCGAAACGGTTGCAGAGCCATCTCTAAGTGAATAGACCTAAAATTTCCGCGTTTGCGGATTTATGCAATGAACAACTTTACCAAGAGAACTATTTCAAGCGCGGTATTTCTGGCAGTAATGCTGACCGCGCTTCTGACAAATCAATATGTTTACGGGGCAGTAATGCTGTTTATCCTCGTAGTGATGATGTGGGAGTTTCTGAAGATGACATGCGGGACCGAATACCGCTATTCTCAGATACTCTCAATCATTGCTGGAGCTACAATGTTCATTATGTCCTATCTTTACAAAGGTTTTGGAATGCCGGGCAGGTTCATAGTCTTGTCGCTGATTCCTTTTTTCATATTGATGATTAATTCTCTTTATGTAAAAGATAAGACAAGGTTCGCCAAATTCGCATGTCTTTACACTTCGATTCTATATATTGCCATACCGTGGACGATGCTCAATTATACCGTATTCTCAAACGGGGGCAATTACAGCGGAATCATCCTGCTCTGTTTCTTTGCCATCGTATGGGGCTCTGACGTGGGAGCGTATATTTTCGGAGTCACACTCGGACAGAAATACGGCAAGAAACTTTTCCCTTCCATATCTCCAAAGAAATCATGGATAGGATTCTGGGGCGGAATGCTCACTGCCATCCTCGTTTCGCTTGCCTTCTATTTCACCGGACTTTTCAAATACAATATCGCGCACTGCATAGCAATGGCCATAATCCTCGACATAGCAGGAGTTTATGGAGACCTTATAGAGTCCCAGTGGAAGCGGCATTATGAAGTGAAGGACAGCGGATACATCATCCCGGGACATGGAGGGCTCTTGGATCGTTTTGACAGCGCCCTGCTTGCAATCCCTTCCGGAGTGATGTACCTTATCATAATGGACCTTATATGATAAAAGGGAAGTCTTAAAGATTTTGCCAATTGGAAATAAATCAGTAACTTTGCCTAAATTTCGAATAAGAACAGATAATGACAATACATAAAGACTGTTTCGGAACTATTGCATTGGTATGGGGTATCGGCGGATTGCTTTTGTGGCTTCTTCTGGCTTATGTCCCATATCATTACGTTTCATATACCCTCAGTGCCATCATCATCTTCATAATGGCGTTCGTCATGTTTTTCTTCCGTGTTCCCAAAAGGAACAATGTGCCGGGAGAGAATGTCGTAACATCCGTTGCCGACGGTGAAGTAGTTGTCATAGAGAAGGTATTCGAGCCGGAGCATCTCAAATGTGAATGCATGCAGGTTTCGGTTTATATGAATTTCTTCAATGTTCATGTGAATTTCTGGCCAATCAGTGGTGAAGTTACATATTACAAATACCATCCGGGTAAATATATGCTTGCCTTCCTGCCAAAGGCTTCCGAACTGAATGAGCACACGTCCGTAGGTATCCGCAATGATTACGGAGAGGTCTTTTTCAAACAACTTGCCGGCACTTTCGCAAGAAGGATCGTTTGCTACGCAAGACCTGGAGATAAGGGAGTAAAAGCAGAACAGTGCGGTATCATCAAGTTCGGTTCCAGGATTGACATGTACCTGCCTTTGGATGCTGAGATCAAAGTCAAGTTAGGCGAGAGTGTGAGAGCATGTGAAACAGTTATTGCCGAACTTCGTTAACATATTATGGAAGAACAAGCTATTTATCTATGCATGTTTGCCTCAATAGCGGTTTCCGCTCTATGTTCTGTTCTTGAGGCTACTTTGTTATCTACTCCTCTTTCTTACATCACTGGTCTTGAGGACCAGGGAGTCAAAGGGGCTAAAAGACTTAAATCACTTAAACAGAATACAGACAGGCCTATATCGGCCATACTTTGTGTAAACACCATTGCGAATACCGTCGGTGCTTCCCTGGTGGGTTCCCTCGTGATGAAGGTATATGGAAATACTCTTGTGGGTATTTTCTCAGCCATATTCACCCTGCTGATCCTCATTTTTTCCGAGATTATACCTAAGACCGTCGGTTCTTGTTATTGGAGAAAGCTTGCCCTCCCTGCTTCCTCGATAATCCACATAATGATTTTCATAACGTTCCCTATTGTATGGATAATGGAACATCTGACAAGGATCATTTCGAAAAATTCCGATCAGGTCAGCGTAAGCCGTGAGGATATATCCGCCATGGTCAGCGTAGCTACGGAAGAGGAAGTAATCGAGAAGGAGGAAAAGAAGATGATTCAGAATCTTCTCAAGCTCGATGAAATCACTGCACATGAAATCATGACTCCGAGCGTTGTCGTGGAAATGGCCGAAGGAAGCATGACCATCAAGGAATTTTACGAGCTTGACCTGACTCATTCCCGTATTCCTGTCTATGATGAGGAGAACAGCGACTATGTCATCGGATATGTGCTTCGCCAGACTATTCTTGAAAAGATGGCTGAAGATAAATTCGACTGCAAACTCAAAGAAGTTGCAAGGCCTATTCTGTCCTTTCCTGAGGAAGAACCTGTCGGCAATATCTGGGAAAAACTCCTTGAAAAGAAGGAGCATATTTCAATCATCATCGATGAATATGGCACATTCCGCGGAATCGTAACCATGGAGGACGTGATTGAAACTATGCTCGGTCAGGAAATCGTTGACGAGACTGACGAAGTTGTCGATATGCAGGAACTCGCCAAAGAGCAGTGGGAAGAGGCTCAGAAAGATATCCTCAAAGCAGACTGACTTATTTGTCCTGCTCTATCATTTGCAATAATTTGTCGATTGCTTCGGTTTCCGGGACATGGCGAAGGACAGGGTTCTTACCTTTGTAAATTGACACTTTGCCATTTCCTTCTCCGACATATCCCCAGTCAGCATCAGCCATTTCACCAGGTCCGTTGACTATACACCCCATTACGGCTATCACCATTCCCTTCAGGTGGGAAGTCCTGCGCTTTACTTCGTTGAAAGTGCTTTCCAGATTGTACATGGTCCTTCCGCAACCAGGACAAGCTACATATTCAGGTCTGTAGAAACGCCTGCGTGCGGCCTGCATCAGTTCATCTTCAAGATATGAAGCATATTCACTTCCATCAAGCATGACCTGAGAACCATTTTCGTCAAGATAGAAGCCCTTGAGCAGCACCTGGTCTATTTCCTTATCAAGCAGTCTCTTGCCAAAATCGCAGGAAAAATCCATAAGAAGCCTCTCCTTTGATGGAGCATGATAGGTAGCAATGGCAATCTTTCCATCAATGTTCAAACCGACCATGCAAGAGTGAAGTCTGTGGCCATACCTGTCAGAAAGATATTCAGCCACAGGTATTTCATTTTCAGGGTCCTCGGTCAGGGAAACCCTCACAGTATCACCTATTCCCTCTGAAAGCAAGGCAGAAATGCCGACTGCAGACTTAATTCTTCCTGCATCACCATTACCTGCCTCTGTCACGCCAAGATGCAGAGGATAAACCTTTCCATTCTCCTGCATCTGCTTGTACAGCAAGCGGTAAGCCTCTGTCATGATATAGGTGTTGCTTGCCTTCAGTGACACGACGACATTATCGAACTCATTTTCTGCACACATCTCAAGCCATTCCATAACAGCTTCCTTCATGGCAAGGGGAGTATTGCCGTACATATTGGTAATCCTCTCTCCAAGAGAACCGTGGTTCAGACCAATCCTGACAGCTGTGCCATATTCCTTGCATACCTTAACCAACGATGCAAACTGTTCCCTTGCCTTCTGATGGTCCCTGTGGAAATTACCGGGATTGATCCTTACTTTCTCAACTACCTTTGCTGCAGCTATGGCAATCTCGGAAGAGAAATGCACGTCAGCGACCAATGGGGTTTCAATGCCCATTTCCCTAAGCCTGCGCTTTATTTCGCCCAATGCCTCCACGTCAGACATCGAAGGCACCGTCAGACGAATCATCTGCGCCCCGGCAGCGGACAACCTCCTGCACTGAGCCACTGAAGCCTCAATATCTGCAGTATGGACATTGCACATAGTCTGCACGACGATTGGATTATCCCCACCAATGACTATGTTGCCTACCTTGACTTCCAGAGATCTGATATTATCATTCTTTTTCATACACACTTTCTTTAGCTAATTTTTTTAATTGATTTCTGGTCATTCCCGTCCTTTTGGTAATCTGGAAGTGAAGACCGACAGATATGATTATGTTGGAAGGATATGCAAACCTGTAATAATCCTTGCTTGCATAATCCGGTTCATACAAAGAAGACAGAGAATGCTTGTACATTCCCTGGATATGAATCTCGACAGGGTCGAAAATAAGTCCGAAGCCTATTCCTCCCTTGATACCATAGTCAACCCTCCTGTCCGTGTCCTTGAAGGCATTCTCCAACTCAGGTTTCACATAACCGGTATTTCCGGGAAATCTTTGAATCTTCAATCTGTAACCGGCATAACATCCGAGATTGATCATGACCTTCATTTTCCAGAAATCCATATGCATGTGGGCAAGGACGGGGAGTTCTATCATGTCAATCAAGGCACTCTCGGCACCTTCGACGGTGTAAGTGTAGTCTTTATCCTTGTTGTATTTGAACCTGTATCCCTCACGTCCTAGGAAGAGGCCTGTCTGGAAACCGAAATAAGGCATGTATCCGAACATCTTGCCATATCTGGTATATGTCACTCCAAGATTGAAAGGTATGAAAACCATATCCTGTTTCTGAGTCGGATTCCAGAACACCCGGCTCAGGGCAGCACCATACTGGATGCCGATAAGGCTGTAGTCATTGATAGATCCCTTCTTGTCAATAACCAAAGAGTCGAGATATGCATCCGTAAGTGTGTCAGTCAGCTCAAACTCAATGTTTTTGGAGCTTTTCTGGGCTGACAGAGGGAGTGCAAGAGGGAGCAGCAGAAGTGCAAGTATCAGTTTGTTTCTCATCTGAACATTTCCTCCATATCTATATCCTGCTGAAGTTCAGTCATTTCAGGAATGTCAATAATGAATGTGCCATCGTCAAGTTTGTAGAAACGGACCTTTTCAGGCTGCTTGTGTTCCAGCAGATTACCAGTATCCACGATACCGTTCCTGTTAAGGTCTTCCGTAATCCTGATCGAATAGTTGCCGGACTTCAAGTACGGGAAGAGCAGGGAAGTGTCGCTGTCGATGATGAATGTACGGAGCACCTTGTCCCTTTTATCATTGAGAAGGTCCACAATGTATTTGTTGTTGACATTGCTCAGGTTCAAGGTCAGAGAGCTAAGTTTGTCATCTTTTGGCAGGCTCACCTTCACTTCCGAACTGTCATTGTAGAATCCATTGATATCCATGAATTTTCGATGAGGTATCTTCAGATAGTATTCATAGCCCTGCTGCAATTTCTGCTTAGGCATTATGACGTATTTCCTGAGATTAAGAGAATCCCGGGTCACGGTATATTGCCCATCTGCTTCCTGCTGCTTTGGATTGCGGAACCAGAATCTCAGTGAGTCGAACGCCTGCGTAACGACAGGATATTTGAATTCCATCACGAAACCGCTCTGCTCGATATTTTCCGGCTGGGCATCTATGGTGAATACGCATGTGGTGTCTTCCTTCTTAATATCCTTTCGGGAAGATTTTGCAGCCTTGCTGGCTTTCGGTTTTGTGAGCTTGATTTCTTCGGTAAACGGATTCAGCATGCCCAAAGTGTCTGTCTTCAGATAGTTTACATAAAGGAAGAGTGTGTCAGGCTGTCTTTTGGGATCATTCACCCATATTTCCAGGCTGTCCTGCTTGATGTTGAACTGAGTGATGATTTTCTCCTTTGGGATACCCTTGATCCACAGAGAGTCAATCCTGGCGTATGGGGCCATGAATGTAATATATGCCGTACGCTCACCAATCCTTTCCTTATTGACTATCATCTGCTTTGAAGGAACTTCCTTGAAAAGGTTGAGCTCATACTCCTTCTTCCTTGCCAGACAACTGGCTGTGTCCTTCATGTCATATTTCTGTACCTCAGGGAGTGTGTCATTGACCACCATTACAGGCCTGATGAGAGAATCAAGGAATGCAATTTTTTCTGTTTCAGGATCATATTTATTATTATTGTTCTCATCCATCACAGCATAAAGTCTGTACGTGGTATCTTGAATGTTTCTAAGGCAGAAAAAACCCCATTCATCGGTCTTGACGGCAGCATCAGGTCGATGAAGGAAAACAGCCGAATCCGCATGGTCCTTGTAAAGCATTACAGTGGCACCTTTGACAGGCTGCAGGGTATTGCAGTCCTGAACAAGACCGGTAACCAACATTGAGTCAATGACATTGCCGGTAGAGAATACCATCGTATAGCCCGGAAACATATTCCCTTCGTTGTTATCAGCAATGGCATTGGTAAAGTCCAGCGTATAAGTCCTGTTGCTGTCCAGATCTCCCTCGAAAGAGATGACCACGCCCTTTCCTTTTATCCTGTGAAGTGGAGCTTTTTCCAAAGGAGGGGAGAGGAAGATGCTCTTGGGATCCTTCACCACCACATATTCATTGAAAACAATCTCCAGTTTTGTCTTGTGAGTGGGAACATTCACCGCCCCCTGAATAGGATTTGTCTTTGTAATTACCGGTGGAATCGTATCCTTGGGACCACCGGAAGGCGCCTGAGTGGTGTTTGCACAAGAATGTGAAAACAACATCGAGCAAAGTATCAGTGTGACCGGTATGGCCGGTATGAGAAATGATAATTTCGTTTTCATTCAAATATAATTAGTTCAAATCTGATCTGAGCACGGTCTGGATGCCCTCTATCTTTGTCAGTTTATCTACAATTATCTCAAGTGTCTTTCTGTCTGGGACAAGCAGGTCAAGATAGCCGTCGAATATCCCGTCCTCGGAACCAATGTTTATCTTTCTGATATTCACGTTCATTACAAAGGATATATATTTTGTAATGTCGTTGATCATGCCTATTCTGTCAAATCCCTTCAGCTGGATGCGCACAGGGAAGGCCATCGTGCTTCCTGCGATATTTTCCCAGGTAGGCATGACAATTCTGTCACCATATTTCGATGCAAGGCTATTTGCAATGCTGCATGTTTTCTTGTGAATGGAAATATTGCCGTCAGGCTCCACAAAACCGATTACGGAATCGCCGGGAATAGGATTGCAACATGTCGCTATGACATATCTGCTGCCTGTAACATCTATTTTCACCGCCTTGTTGGATTCCTTCTTGTCGCGCGATATGCCTTTCTTGAGGTCTTGATTGAGATTGTCCAGCTTGATTATTCCTTCACCAACTCTGTAAAACAGTTCTTCAGGACGACTTTCCAGGAGTCCGAGACCTTTCATAAGTATGTGGAGAGTCTTGTCATCCAGATTCCAGTTGATTGCATTCAAGGCTACTTCAAGCATGTTCCTTCCTTTCTTCACACTCTCGAGCCTTTCACTCCTGATATAATCGAGTACAAATTTCCTTGCCTTGGAAGTGGTGAGGAACTGAAGCCATTCGCTTTTGGGAGCTTCATTTTCGGCTGTGATAATTTCCACCTGGTCACCGGTATTGAGCACGTAGGACAGTGGCACAAGCTTTAGGTTCACTTTGGCCGCAATGGCTTTGTTGCCGATATGGGAGTGGATGGCATAGGCAAAGTCCAGGGCGGTCGCACCTTTTTCAATGCTTTTCTGATCTCCCTTCGGAGTGAAGACCATTATGTCGGTCTTCATAAGGTCGTTATGGATAAGATCAAGCAAGTCAAGGGCATTGACATCCGGATTGACAAGGATTTCCTTCACCTTGCTGATCCATCTGTCCATCTCGCTTTCGCTTTCCTGAGCGAATCCGTCCTTTTTATAAGCCCAGTGGGCGGCGATTCCTTTCTCAGCGATGTCATTCATCCTTTTCGAACGAATCTGAACTTCAATCCAGATACCGGTATTGCTCATCAGGGTGCAGTGCAGTGCTTCATATCCATTGTTTTTCGGATATTTGACCCAGTCACGCACACGGTCGGACTTATATTTGTAAATGCCTGTGATTATGGAGAATATATGGTAGCACTGGTCTCTTTCGGACTCAATGCCCTTCTCCTTTCCATTAGCTTCTGCATCAAAGATGATTCTTACTGCATACAGGTCATAGACCTGGTCGAAAGTGACACCTTTTGTCTGCATCTTGTGCCAGATGGAATATGGGGACTTCACTCTTTTCTTGATTTCAAACTTGAAACCTGACTTTTTGAGTGCTTGATCGATAGGAATGATGAATTCATTGATTTCCTTTTCTTTGTCCGTGATATTCCTGTTGATCTTGGAAGATATGTCGTTGTAGGCATCCGGTTCCTTGTATCTGAGCCAGATGTTCTCCATCTCGGATTTAACTTCATAAAGACCAAGCCTGTGTGCCAGCGGGATGAAGACAACCATGGTTTCGCTCAGGATTTTATCCCTTTTGTGCTCCGGCATGTATTCGATAGTACGGCAATTATGGAGTCTGTCGGCAAGCTTAATAAGCACAACTCGCACATCATTGTTCAATGTGAGCAGGATACGTTTGAAATTCTCAGCCTGTATGCTTTTCTGGGCGGCTTTGTCTTCATTGTCAAGCACGGTCTTGATTTTCGTCAGACCGTCAACCAGACTTGCGACCTTGTCACCGAACAGATTGCGGATATCTTCAACGGTATAGCTCGTGTCTTCTACAACATCGTGAAGCAGGGCTGCAACTATGGACTTATAGCCAAGGCCGATGTTGCTCACCACTATCTTGGCAACGGCAATCGGGTGCAGGATATATGGTTCACCGGAACGCCTTCTGACGCCCTTGTGAGCCAGGTTGGCGAATTCAAATGCTTTCTGTACGATTTCAAGTTCGTCCAAATTCGCACACCTTTTGCGTGCAGCCTCTTTCAAGTCTGCATAATCGCGGGCTATAACTTCATAGTCCTGCTGATTAAATTCAGAAATCTTGCCCATATAAACCACTAATCTTCAATATTATAACTATCCACATGCTGGAAAGCGTAAGATAACTCCGCTCCAATGAGGATTATGTTCCATCCGATATTCAGCCACACCATATAAAGTGGAATGGCGGCAAAAGCTCCATACACTGCATCAAGCCTGGTTACAAATACCTGAGTTTCATTATACAAGTATTGCACTACAGTAAATGCAACGCCGGAATAAACAGCTGCCCTCAATGCATTCGAATAATCAACCTCTGCATTGGGTATGAACTTATACATTGCAGAAAATATCAGTATTGCCACTGCACCTGACAGAATCCATGTAACCAATGTCTTGAATGCGGAGAAAGATTCCACATTCAGTCCTATTGCATCAAGCACCTTGTCAAAAATGAACGAACCGGAAAGGAAAATCATCAATATGAAAGGCGCCAAAATGAGCATTGCAGTATATATGGACAACCTTTTGAATATGTTCCTTGACTGATGTACCATCCAGACATTGTTGAATACCCTTTCCACTGACATCATCATCCAAATTATCACCCAAAGGAAGAGCAGGGCGCTCAAAAGGCCCATTGTACTGCTCTGGGCCGTGTTTATGATGTTGTCTGCAAATCCAAGCACCATGTCAATCGTTTCCTGACTGTTGCTGAAATTCTGATATAGAAGTTCCTTTAGCTTGTCTGCGAGGCCGAAACCTCCTGTCACCGCAAAGGCCACTGCAATGATCGGAACTGCCGACATAGTACAGAAAAAGCTAAGGGCAACTGCTTGGAAACCAATCTTCTCAGCCGAGAAAGTGCGCATGGTGATAAGCACGACCTTGAGATATTTCACGGCCCTGCGCTTTGCCTTCGTCAGTTCTTCATGATTGATTTTCCAAATACCGTCATTAAGGAAGAACTTCAGACGTTTTGTATCACTTCTCAATCTTAGTTTTCTCATCAGCACACTCTTCTAAAACAAACTCAACTGTTCTCCCTCCCTTGGTTCGGCCTGATCGCCTGGTGTGTCTCGAACCGGTCCCTGTAGTCCCACAAGATCCATGAATTCCTCCTCGGAAATAATCCTGACTCCCAGCGCCTCGGCCTTCTTTATCTTTTCCGGCCCGGGCTTTTCCCCGGCAAGCAGGAAAGCTGTCTTGCCGCTCACCGAGCCACTGTTCTTGCCACCGTGTGAGGCAATAAGCTGCTTCATATCTTCCCTGGAAATGCTGAAATTGCCCGAAATCACAATGGTTTTTCCATCTAGTTTATCTGAAAGGGGACCCTGTGACTTTTGGGCACTCATCTGGAGCCCTGCCTCGCCCAGCTTTTGGACCATCGTGATATTCAGAGGATTACGGAAAAACTTATATATGCTCTCAGCAATGACATCTCCTACATCTTCGACACTGAGCAAATCCTCCATTGTAGCGGCGGCAACTGCATCCATCGAGCCAAAATGAGAAGCAACGCTCTTTGCAGTCGCTTCTCCTACATATCTGATACCCAGGGCATAAAGCACCTTTTCAAATGGGACCTTGAGCGATTCGCGCAGACTTTTCAAAAAACGGTCGGCAGACTTTTCCTTCCACCCTTCAAGGCTGAGCAGCTTTGATTTGTCAAGGCTGTAGAAATCGGCAGGAGTCCTGACCAGTGAGAGATTGTACATTTGCAGTATAGTTGCATCTCCGGCAATGACGTTCATAGCCTTGCGGCTGAGGAAATGTACGAGCCTTGCCTGAATCTGGGTAGGACAACCTGTCTGGTTGGGGCAGAAAGCCTTAGCTTCCTGCTGGTCACGGACAAGGGGAGTGCCGCAGTCGGGACAAACGGTGGGGAAACGAGGGATTTCTGTGTCTGACGGGCGCTTTGAAAGCTCCACAGCTGTGATTTTCGGTATTATTTCTCCTCCTTTTTCAACATACACATAGTCACCGATACGTACATCCAGCAGCCTCATCTGGTCTTCATTATGCAGGGAAGCCCTTTTGACGATGGTTCCGGAAAGCAAGACCGGTTCAAGGTTGGCGACAGGAGTGACAGCGCCAGTCCTTCCGACCTGATAATCAATTGAAAGAAGTTGAGTAAGCGCCTGTTCTGCCTTGAATTTGTAGGCAACTGCCCAGCGAGGGAATTTGGCAGTGTAACCAAGCTCTTTCTGATATGGGATTTCATTAACTTTCAGAACAATGCCATCTGTTGCGAATGGAAGTCCCTTACGCTCTGTATCCCAATAATTTATGAATTCTTCTATTTCCTGTACATTATGGCAGATGCGCCTTTTGTCCGAAACTGGAAGCCCCCAGGAAGCAGCTGCACACAGAGCCTGGTCATGAGTCGTGAAAGGAAGGTTCTCACCGAGCATATGATATAAGGTACATTCAAGTCCTCTGTTGGCTACCTCTTTTGAATCGAGGAGCTTCAATGAACCCGAGGCTGCATTGCGGGGATTTGCAAACGGAGTTTCCTCATCTGCCTCTCTTTCCTGGTTAAGCCTTTCGAAGGCTTGCCAGGGCATGTAGATTTCACCTCTGATTTCGAATTCGGACGGCCAGGGATACGGCTTGTCAGTGGTTGGGACAAAGCCTGGCGGAACTTTCAATTTCTGTGGTATATTGCTTATATGCAATACGTTCCGTGTCACATCATCTCCAACTGTCCCGTCACCGCGGGTCAGAGCCCTGAACAATTTGCCGTCACGGTATGTAAGGCAGATTGCCGTGCCGTCGAACTTCAGCTCGCAACTGTATGTAAATGAATTGCCTATACCTTTCGATGCTCTCTGGGCGAATGCTTCAACCTCTGTTATGTCGTATGTGTTTCCAAGTGAAAGCATCGGATAAAGATGGGGAAACTGCTCAAATTCCTTGTTGGGACCATCGGCGGTTCCGAGGTCGCTGCCCACATTATGGGAAGGGGAGTCTTCAGTGTCAAATTCAGGCCATTCTTTTTCCAGCGATTCCAGCTCCTTCATCAGCAAGTCAAAATCCATGTCGCTCATGGTCGGGGCATTCTCCACATAGTATCTTCTGTTGGCATCCTTCAGGATGCCACGCAACTCTTCTATCCTTATTTTTGCTTCTGCTCGATTCATATATGTTCGTCAACATTGCTCGCTCATTGGCACATTCCAGTCAATGCACAGGGCAAATAACTTACAAAAATAATAAATATTTCTCAAAATATATGATGGTTTTTCATTGAAAATGGATAAATTTGCACCGTTTTGTGCGACACAATTATTAACTTAAAATATTAAAAACATGAAAGACGCAGTTATCATCTTGTGCGGCGGTGGTCCGGCACCTGGAATGAACTCAGTATCAATGAGCGTAGCAAAGACCTTCCTGGCCAAAGGATTCAGGGTAATCGGCCTTCATGGCGGATATTCAGGACTTTTCAGCAAGAACGCACGCACAGAAGACCTCGATTTCTTCATCGCTGACCGTTTCTGGAACAGAGGTGGTTCATACCTTGAAATGAGCCGTTTCAAACCGACTGACAAGGATTTCGAGGAGAACTTCAACCTTGACCTCTTCAAAGAGAACAACATCAAGCTTCTCGTCACCATCGGAGGAGACGATACAGCTTCAACAGCAAACAGAATTTCCAAATTCCTCGCAGCAAAGGGTTATCCTATCGCCAATATCCACTGTCCTAAGACAATCGACAACGACCTTCCTCTTCCAGCAAATGCTCCGACTTTCGGATACAACTCTGCAAAGAATGAGGGTGCACACCTTGCACGTACAATATACGAAGATGCTCGCACTTCAGGCAACTGGCTTGTAATCAGCGCAATGGGTCGTACCTGCGGTTCACTTGCACTCGGTATCGGTGAGGCTACCCATGCTCCTATGACCATCATTCCTGAGATGTTCAACAAGACTGCTATGACTCTTGACAAGATCATCCGCCTTTCAATCTCAGCCATCCTCAAGAGAAAACTCATGGGCATCAACTACGGTACCGTAGTGGCTGCTGAGGGTCTTTTCCACGATGCAGGCGTTGCACAGGAGGCTGTTGATGCAGGTATCCACTTCACTTATGACGACCATGGTCACCCTGAGCTCGGCAAGATTTCAAAGGCAGTCCTTTTCAATGACCTTCTTGAGAAGAAATTCAAGGAGATCGGACTCAAGGTTAAGAGCCGTCCAGTTGAGATTGGATATGACGTACGTTGCCAGGATCCTGTCGCTTATGACCTTACATACTGCACTGAGCTTGCAATGGGTGTTTACCAGCTCTATAGCGAGGGTAAGACAGGCTGCATGGTCTATGTTGATTCTTACGGTAACGTGTCGCCTCTGTATCTTGCAGACCTGCAGGATCCTCAGACCGGAAAGATTCCTCCTCGCGTAGTTGACATCAACGCAGGTACAGCGCAGAACTACTACAACTACATTGCTCACTACATCACTTCAGAGGACTATGAGGCAGTAAAGGCCCTCGGCATCGCCAACCCTGAAGCATACGATTTCAAAGCTATCCTGGAGTGG